>JAYUWD010000486.1:0-9396 GCA_043753735.1 Gemmatimonadaceae bacterium | reverse complement strand
CGTCGTATCGTGCCTGACCCTCGTGATTGCGGTCACCGAACACGCGGGTCAAGCTGCTGCCGGTATATTTTCAAATCGAACTCAGACGAAGCGCGGTGTAGTAGTAGAGAGATTTTGTAGGCTATTTCACCGGAACCGATCGGGCGCGCGCTGATGCGCGACCGTCGCGACCAGATGATCTGACCAGGAGAACGCAGGATGAAGCTTTTGAGGTGGAACAGGGTCGCGCAGGCGACGACGGCGTTGGTGCTCGCGCTCCCAGGCGTGCTCGCGTCGCAGGAGAACAAGTGCGAGATCAACGACGGCAGCCCGTATCAGGTGAACGGCGGGAAGCAGTATGTCCTGGCCGCCGCCAGCTCCAAGCGCCCTGACGAAATCCCGAAGCACTTGGCCAACGCTATCCGCGTGCTCACGGACAACGCTGAAAAGATCGGCAACGAGCCGGGACGTCAGTGGGTGCTGCTGCGTACTTACTCGCAGTTCCTACAACAGGACGGCGCGGCGTACATCATGCCGCGCGGTAAGATGGGTTTCACGACTAATCCGCAGGGCACGCAGAATGTGCTGCTCGCGCTCGACTCGGCGGCCAGTGCGGTTGAGCGGCTGATGCCGCAGTGCAAGTCGATGGTGCAACCCTACCGAGCTCGCTTTTTCACCGAGATCCACAACAAGTTCGTCGCGGCGATCAACGCCGACCAGAACGACTCGGCGTCGTTTTATGCGCACCTCGAGTTGCAGGTTGCCTCGAGCGATCCGCGCACCTGGAATGACCTGTCAGCCGTCTATCAGAGGCAAAACCAGACTGATAGCGCGATGACGGCGATGGCCAAGATCATCGAGCTTTCGGGCACCGATACACTTTTCAAGAAGGTGAAGCAGCAGAGCCGGTATAATCTTGCCATTATCCTGTTGCAAAAGGCTGAAACCGAGAACGGCGCAGCCAAGGACAAGAGCCTGAAGTTGGGCCGCGCGCTTCTTGAGGAGTATCTGAAGGAGGCCCCGGGCGAGGCTGCAGCGACGCAGGCTCTCGGAAGGGCGCTTCGCTTGTCGGGTGATACTGCGGCGGTGAAGGCAATTTTTGGTGACATGGTCACCAACCCGGACCGTTTTACCGACATTCAACTTTTTGAAGCAGCATCCAACGCTTCCGCATCAGGGCGCGACGCAGAAGCCGCAAAACTCTTTGAAAGTGGCCTCAAAAAGAACCCGTATCATCGCATTGCGTTGCTCAACCTTTCCAACGTGCTCTTCCAGCTGAAGGACGCCGAGCGCATGGGACCGGTGTCGCAGCGTCTTATCGAAGTGGATCCCAACAGTGCAGACACCTGGCGCATGCACGCCGGCTACTGGCAGCTGCGGCAGCGTGCAGAAACCGATGCCGCCAAGAAGAAGATGTTCGGCGACTCGACGCTCGCCGCGATCGCGTCACGCGACAAGGTGAACCCGCGCGTGAGTGTGTTTCTCGCGGCAAAGAGTGGCACGTCGTTTCAAGTGCAGGGGAACGTGAACAACGAAAGCGAGAAAGTCGGTTCGTGGACGATCAAGTTTGAACTGCTGGATGCAATGGGCGCTGTCGTGGCGACCAAAGATGTGGCCGTCGGGCCAGTCGATCCGGGTTCATCGTCGACTTTCTCGCTGAAGGTCGAGGCCCCCAAAGCCGTCGCGTATCGGTATGCACCGGTGAAGTAGGTCGGCGCATGTCGGAATCCAGGTTGAAGTAAGGGTTGCTATCAGTTGGCCGAAGTCCATGTGGTTGATTGACTTCCGCCCATGTAGATCTTACCTTTTACCAAGTAGGTGACGGCGTTCGGTCGTCACCAGATTGTTTCCGGGGGAGGGCCGCCTTGGCCATCCCCCGTTTTCGTATCGGGACATGGTTCGCGTCACACGTGTGCATCCCGGGGGCATCGCCGACCAGATTGGCATCGTTCCCGACACTCAACTACTCGCTGTCAACGGACGGCCGCTGGAAGACTTCCTTGATTGGGAGTTTCTGACGGCCGATGACGCGTTTGTAGTTGCTGCGAAAATGCCCGATGGAACCGACATCGAATTCGATATTGAGCGCGAAGAGGGTGAATCGATGGGCGTCGAACTTGCCCCGCCGACCGTTCGCCGATGCGCCAACCGATGCGAGTTCTGCTTCATTGAAGGGTTACCCAAGGGGCTGCGCAAAGGGCTCTACATTCGCGACGACGATTACCGATTGTCGTTTGCGTACGGCAACTTTGCGACGTTGTCGAATGTGAAGGAAAAGGACATTGCGCGCATTCTCGAGTACCGCCTCTCGCCGCTGTATGTATCAGTACACGCGACGCCGTGGGAAGCGCGCAAAATTCTGCTCAACAATCCTCGCGTGCCGAACATCGTCGATCAACTCACTCGGCTGGCGGCAGGGGGTATTCAGTTTCACGGGCAGATGGTGATCGTGCCGGGGTTGAACGATGGTGCCGTGCTCCAAGAGTCGCTGTCCGACCTGTACAACCTTGGCGACGCGGTCATGTCGGTTGCGCTCGTCCCGGTTGGCGTGACGCAGTTCTCGCATCTGTACAACGGCAAGTCCATGGACCGCGACAACGCGCGTCTCATCCTTGACGCGGTCGAACGGTGGGAAGCACGCGCGCTGATCGAACGGGGTGATCGCTGGGTGTTTGGGTCGGACGAGCTGTATCTGCTCGCTGACCGTGAACTCCCCGGCGCAGAGCATTACGGCGAATTCTCGCAGATTGAAAACGGGGTCGGCGCGGTCACGTCGCTGCGCATGCGAGTGCGCGACGGGCTTTCGCAGTTGCCTCGTTTGGACGGACGACGCATTGGCATCGTAACCGGGGTTTCAATGGCGCCGATGATGCCGGAGTTGCTGGCGCAGTTGCACGACGCGACCGGAGCGATATTCGAGATCATCACGATGGAGAATTCGCTCTTTGGTCCAACTACAACCACTGCCGGTTTGCTTGTAGGCGCTGATATCCGGCGCGCACTTGCCCACCGCAGTGATCTCGACCTTGCACTCATCCCCGCCGAGTGCATCAACGATGACGGTCTCTTTCTGGATGAAGAGTCGTTCGTTGCCGTGCGCGAAGCGATGCCGATGCCGGTCTATCCTTCGTATGATTTCATAGACGCGCTGGTCCCGGAAGGTGACGCGGCGATGACCCCTGCCGCATGAGCCTCCCAGTCGTAGCAATCGTCGGCCGCCCCAACGTGGGCAAGTCGCAACTGTTCAATCGCATCATCGGTGATGCCTCGGCCATCGTTTCGGAAGAAGCGGGGACCACGCGCGATCGCCACTTCAGTCAGGCGGAATGGGCCGGTCGCCACTTCTGGCTCGTCGACACCGGCGGACTCGTGGAAGATTCCAACGAGCCGATGGACAACGAAATCCGCAAGCAGGTCATGCAAGCCATCGAGGAGGCCGACATGCTGTTGCTTGTCGTGGACTCGAAGGTTGGCGTGCACCCCAGTGACGCGCGGCTCGTCGACATCCTGCGTCACGCCAAAAAGCCGTGGATGATCATCGCCAACAAGGTCGATGCGCCCGAAAGCACCGACTACTACGAGTTCTATCGACTCGGTGCGGGCGATGTATTTCCGATGTCCGCACAAAACGGCAAAGGCTCCGGCGATGTGCTCGATGCCGTCATCGAGCGCATCCCTGAAATGCCCGAGCAGGAAGACGAAGCGGTGCGCATCGCCGTCGTCGGCCGCCCCAACGTTGGCAAGTCGAGCTTCGTGAACAAGCTGCTTGGTGAAGAACGTCTGGTGGTGAACGACGAAGCCGGAACAACGCGCGATTCCATCGACGCGCCGATGCGCTACAAGGAGCGCGACCTGATCTTCATCGACACCGCAGGGTTGCGGCGTCAGTCCAAGATCGATGACGGCGTCGAGTTCTACGCGGCATTGCGTACCCGTCGCGCGATCGACTCGGCTGACGTCTGCATTCTCATGATCGATTCGACCGAGGGATTGCAGAACCAGGATCTCAAGATCGCGACGATGGCCTGGGAAGCGGGACGCGGCCTCATCATCGTCATGAACAAGTGGGATTTGTTCGAAGAAAAGGATGGCAAGAGCGCGGCCAAGGTGACGAAGGAGATGGTCGAGAAGGCGCCATACCTCGGCAATGTGCCGTTCCTTTTCACGTCGGCCACGACCGGTCAGCGCGTGACCAAAGTGCTTGATATGGCGCTCGGCGTTCAGGAACAGCGTACGCGTCGCATCTCCACGTCGCAGGTGAACGACGGACTGCAGGAGTTGATCAACCGCCTCCAGCCGCCGCAGTCGGCGGGGCGCGAAGTGAAACTCAACTACGCCACCCAGGTGGAAGTCGAGCCGCCCACGTTTGCGATCTTTGGTAATCATCCGGAGCTCATTCCGGAGAACTATATCCGGTATCTGCACAACGGATTCCGCGACAAGTGGGGCTTTTTGGGCTCGCCGGTGCGCCTTCTGATGCGTCGCAAGAACGAGAAGCTGGAAGAGTGATGCTGCTCGTGCTGTCGTTGATCGCGGCGTATCTCGTCGGCTCCATTCCAACGGCGTATCTGGTTGGCCGCGCGAATGGCGTCGACCTGCGCACGGTGGGCTCCGGCAACCTCGGTGCAACAAATGTATTCCGCACACTCGGCTGGAAGTGGGGGCTGTTCGTGTATGTCGCGGACATGCTGAAAGGCGTGCTGCCGGTGCTGTTGCTTCCGCAACTTGCTCATGTTGGCGCGGGTTGGCCGTGGGGCGTTGCTTTTGGTGTTGCTGCAATCGTTGGTCATGTGCGACCGATTTTTCTGATGGGGAAGGGGGGCGGCAAAGGCGTCGCGACCGCGAGTGGCGTGTTCCTCGCTCTCGCACCACTCCCCGCCTTGTGTGCTCTGATCGCGTTCAGCATTGTCGTTGCTGCATCTCGCTATGTCTCACTGGGCTCGCTGATCGGCGCGGCCGTCTTGCCGGTCGCACTTGGTCTGCAGGAAGGCGCGCTGACGCCGCTCGTGCTCGTGAGTGTTTCCGTCGCTGCGTTCGTCTTCTGGACGCATCGCGAAAACATCGGACGCTTGCGTCGCGGGCAGGAGCGTCGCATCGGTCGTCCAGTAGGAGAGCAGACATGAATGCTGTCGACGGCATCGCTTCTGATGCGCCGATTCGTTGCGCGGTGATTGGTGGTGGTGCATGGGGAACGGCGATCGCCGATCGCCTTGTACGCAACGGCCATGAGTGCGTGATTTGGGCACGCGAAACCGATGTCGTCGAAGCGGTCAATACGCGCCATGAAAACCCGCGATTCCTGGCCGGCGCGACGCTTGCTGACGGACTGACGGCAACAGGGGACATGCATGCCGCGTTGCGTGGCGCGCAGCTGGTGGTGTACGCCGCGCCGTCGCATGTGCTTCGCACGGTCGTCGCATCGGGTGCTGATGGAATCGCCAAGGACGCCGTGCTCGCGGTCGCAACAAAAGGCATTGAACGCGAAACGCTGGCACTCATGACCGACGTTGTCGCATCGGCGGCGCCTGGTCATCCGGTCGTTGCCGTGAGCGGGCCGAGCTTCGCTGTTGAGGTCGCGGCGGGTCAGCCCACCGCCGTCGTTGCTGCGTGCGACAATCATGCGGCGGCCAAGTTGGTTCAACGTGCAATGAGCTCTGCCGCGTTTCGCGTCTACACCAGTGACGATGTCATTGGTGTCGAACTCGGTGGCGCGCTAAAAAATGTCATGGCTGTGGCGACGGGGATCCTTGATGGACTTGGCCTCGGATACAATCCACGCGCCGCGCTCATGACACGTGGCCTCGCCGAGATGATCAGACTTGGTGTCGCGCTCGGCGCCAAGCCCGAGACGTTTGCGGGACTCGCCGGTCTTGGCGATCTGGTGTTGACGTGCACCGGCGCACTGTCACGCAATCGTGCAGTGGGCGTCGCGATCGGGCAGGGGCAGACACTCGACGAAGCATTGGCGGGCAAGGACAGCGTGGCGGAAGGCGTGCTGAATGCGCAGAGTGCCAAGGCGCTCGCCGACCGTCTTGGCGTTGAAATGCCGATCATCGATGCGACACATCGTATCCTGTTCGATGGTCAACCGCCCAAGGACGCGATCGCCGAGCTCATGGCGCGCGAGCTTCGCGCGGAACGGGATTGATTCGCGCATGATTCGCGGCGAGCCGGTTCAGGAGTTCTATTCGATCGGTGAAGTGTGTGGGCTCACAGATCTCAAGCCACACGTGCTGCGTTACTGGGAAAGTCAGTTCAAACTGCTCAACCCGGCCAAGAATCGCAGCGGCAATCGCGTATATGCGCGCCGCGAAGTCGAGTTGATCCTGCTGGTGAAACATCTGTTGTATTCAGAAAAATTCACCATCGACGGTGCGCGTCAGAAGCTCGACGAGCATCGCAAAGGTGGAACGCTGCGTACAGCGGCGCGCGTTGCGCTGGAAGTGCAGGCCGTTGAATCATTGGAACGTGATCTCGCCGATCTTGCAGCCTTGCTCGACAAGCGACTTTCCAGAATGGCGCCGTAGGCGTCGGAATTTCTTCCCAATCCATGCGTATTCTGCTCAGCAACGATGACGGTATTCTCGCCAAGGGACTCGGCGTTCTTGAACGGGCCTGCGAATCACTTGGCGAGTTGTACGTTGTCGCTCCCGATCGTGAACAGAGCGCAACCAGCCACGCGCTCACGCTGCATCATCCGCTGCGTCCTGTGCGACTTGGGGAACGTCGTTGGCAGATCGATGGCACGCCGACCGATTGCGTGATGATCGCGTGCGGATCTTTGCTCGAAGCTCGCCCCGATTTTGTGATCAGCGGAATCAATCACGGCCCCAACATGGGCGAGGACGTGCTCTACTCGGGTACCGTCGCCGCTGCAATGGAAGGACTCGCACTTGGTATCCCCTCGATTGCGGTATCGTTTGCCGGAAGCGTGTTGCGCGCCGACGCGCTGCTCGACACGCAAGTTGATATGCTGCGGACACTGCTTGCGCGACTCACGACGCTTACGAATTTTCCCGCCGACACGCTGCTGAACGTAAACCTTCCCAATGTCGCGGCCGATGGCGTGAAGGGAATAAAACTGACGCGACTTGGTCGTCGGGTGTTCAGCGATTCCATCGCCAAGATGAAAGATCCGTGGGGACGCGAAATCCTCTGGATTGGAGGCGGTTCTGTCGAATGGAGCGGCCCTGTTGATTCTGATTTTCGCGCTGTCCAAGACGGCTACGTATCAGTGACACCCTTGCACCTTGATCTCACTCATCGTGCGGTACTCGATGCCGCGGCGGATTGGTGGCAGGCGCCGTAGAGCAGGGGTTCAGCGGGCCGCGTCGGCGGCTGATCGAAGCGCTCCAGGAAAAGGGGATCAAGGATCTCGCCCTGTTGCGGGCGATCGATCAGGTCCCGCGACATTTGTTTGTGCCGGCAACTGTGCGTCACCGCGCGTACGAAGATTCCGCGTTACCGATTGGAAGTGGGCAAACGATTTCGCAGCCGTATGTGCATGCCCGAGCGATTGAACAATTGATGCTGACTGGCCGCGAGCGCGTCCTCGAAATCGGAACCGGATCGGCGTATCAGACGGCGCTGATCGCAGCGTTGGCAGAGCAGGTGTTTTCCGTCGAGCGATTTGCCGCATTGCTCGACAAGGCGCGCGGAATTCTGGCGCAGGCGCAGGTGCGAAACGTTTCGCTCTCGCTTGGTGACGGTACACTGGGTTGGCGTGAGTATGCTCCGTATGACGCGATTGTTGTCAGCGCCGGTGCACCATCCATCCCACCAGCGCTTGAATCGCAGCTGGCCGATGGTGGTCGACTCCTGATTCCGATCGGCGACAAGGTCGAACAGATGCTGACGCTGTTTCGAAAGAATGGCAACCACTTGGAAAGACGTGACATCGTACCCGTCCGCTTCGTCCCCTTGATTGGGGCCGGTGGTTGGCCAGCATGACGACCGTTCGCGCAGTCGCGTCCGGAGTCTCGTAGCGCACTTTCGATTGACCGAGCGTCCATGATCACTCCGTCGCAATCACTCAGCAGCATTGCTTTCGCGCAACGCCAAGGCAAAGCCCCCTATGCCGGACCGGAGCGTCGCGTCACGGATCGTCGTGGTGCAAATGAGGCACTCTTGCGAACGGGTGGTTATCACGCGCTCGGCCCCTATCTCCCCGATGGCGGTAGATCGAGCCAGCGTCCAGCAACGACAGCCGACCCGGGCTACAGCTCCGCCGCGATTGCACCATCGCCGATTTCGGCCGCGCTGGCCTTCGGAGTGCTCAAAGAACATTTGATCGAAGACGATGCCGTCTTGGCGGAGCACACGCTGCACGAGGTGGTGCCGCACGAAGTTGTGCACCATGGATTCGGGCAGAGCGACGTCGCGCAGACGGATGCTGTAGATGCGGAGCTGTCGTTCGCGCGTCCGCGAGCTGGCATCGAGTTGCCGTGGATCAGTGCTTTTCTCGATGATGTACCTGATGCTGTCGTACCCACGGCGCAGGGTGCGGTTGCTTCCTCGTCGGACAGTGCAACGATCGAAGCAGAACTCTGGCCGTTGGACGATGCCGGCTCGCGCATGCGTGAGTTGGCGAGCGCGCTCGAATCACACACCCGCTCCGATCATACACCCATTGTCCAAGAAGCGGCTGCACACGAGCCCAACGCAGCGACAGTCGCGCCCCTCGAAATGTGGCATAACGACGATTTCGTCGACGTCATGCCCGTGCACCTACCGAGTCTGCCAACGTGCCCGGCCGCGACCCCCCCTTCAAAAATGCGCGACAATGCACCGGCTCACGAATCGGCGGCGCTCGCGCTCGAGGCGCTTGCGCGTCGTGTACGTCGCGGTGAAGTGGACTTTCCTCCCTTCGATGCGGAACTGGGCGACGCCGCGGCGCTTGCGACTGCGCTGGTGGTGTTGCTCGGACCGCGCGTCTGATTTGATGAAGTATCGCGATGCTAACACGCTTTCCGCGCGCGCGCGCGCCGCGATACGTGACGTGCCGGATTTCCCGAAGCCCGGAATCATGTTTCGCGACATCACGCCGCTGCTGGCCGACGCATCGCTCCTTCGCGAAGTGATCGCGGAAATGGCGCGACCGTTCGTCCACGCGGGCATAACGCACGTGATAGCTGTGGAGAGCAGGGGGTTTCTTTTTGGTGTGCCAATCGCGCAACTGCTGAACGTCGCGTTTGTACCGGCGCGCAAACCGGGCAAGCTTCCGCGTGCAACCGTCGATGCATCGTTCGCCCTCGAATACGGCACCGATACGCTCTCCATGCACGCGGATGCGATTGATGCGCAGGCACAGGTGCTCATCGTCGACGATGTGTTGGCCACCGGTGGGACGGCCGCCGCGGTGGTGAAGCTTGTGATAACGTGTGGCGGGAAAGTCGCGGGTATTTCGGTGCTCAGCGA
>JAYUWD010000485.1:0-3092 GCA_043753735.1 Gemmatimonadaceae bacterium | reverse complement strand
GCGTGGTGCTGAACGCGGCTTTCCGCCGCGGTATGGAAATCATGGGCATGTCGCTGAGCTACGGCGTGCTGATATGGATGCTGTTCGAGATTCCGTGGCGCGAGGCGCTCGCAACGTGGTCACTCTTTGCCGTTGCGGGTGGCTTGCTCACCATCGTGTACGAACTATGGGCGCGCCGTCGCTATACGGGCACGGGGCGATCGCCGCGTTCGTTCGTGCGCTTGACTGGTGCGTTTCTCTGGCCAGCGATGATCCCTGATGCCGTCGGTCTGATGCTCAACGACGCCGGCATCATTCCGGCAGACGAGCGCAGCGAGTTGCATCAGCATGACACGATGCGCACCAAAAGTGAGCCGCCGGTAGTACGCTGAGGCGAGCGCTGGTTCGCACGCACCAAACGTTATACGTTGGCTCGCACTGTCCACGCATTCGTCCCCTCCTGAAATCCCGATCATGCGCATCGTTCGCGTCATTCGTGTCGTCGCTGGCTTTGTCAGCCTCGCGCCTGCCCTCGCTTTCGCGCAGCAGGCGCCCATGTCAGAGCTGGCGAAGCTGATCGAATCAAAACTGCCAACGGTGATGCCCAAAGTCGTCGCTTGGCGCCGGGATCTGCATGAGCACCCGGAGCTCGGCGGTCAAGAGACCCGCACTGCGGCGATTGTCGCGGCGCACCTCAAGCAGCTGGGTATCGCGGTGGAAACACAAAAGGGTATGACGGGCGTGGTGGGCGTGCTTAAGGGCGGCAAGCCAGGCCCCGTGGTGGCGCTACGCGCCGACATGGACGGCTTGCCGGTCACCGAGCAGGTGGACCTGCCCTTCAAAAGCAAGGTGAAGGCGCAGTGGCAGGGCGCCGAGGTGGGCGTGATGCATGCGTGCGGCCATGACAACCACGTGGCAATTCTGATGGGTGTCGCGGAGGTGCTCGCGGGTATGAAGGCACAGGTACCGGGCACGGTAAAGTTCCTGTTTCAGCCCGCTGAAGAGGGGCTCGGCGGCGCCCAGGCCATGGTCGATGCCGGCGCCCTCAAGAATCCCACGCCGAGCGCGCTGTTCGGACTGCATGTGTGGCCCACGCGCGTCGGGTCGATCGGCATTCGCGTCGGGCCGCAGATGGCTGCGGGAGGCAACTTCACGATCATCGTGAAAGGCCGACAGACGCATGGCTCGCAGCCGTGGAGCGGCATCGATCCCATTGTAGTGGCGTCGCAGATTGTGCTTGGGCTCCAGACGATTGAAAGCCGCCAGGTGAATGTGGCGTATCTGCCGAGCGTGCTTACCGTGGGACAGATCATGGGCGGCAATCGCAGCAACATCATCCCTGACAGTGTGATCATGGTGGGGACGCTACGCACGTTCGACGACGCGATGCGCTCGGATATTGCGGCGCGCATCAAGCGTACCGCCGAACAGATCGCCGCAAGCGCCGGTGCGACCGCGTTGGTGACGGTGGACAAGGGAGGCCTGGTGCAGGCGAACGACACGGTACTCACTGAGCGCATGCTGCCAACGCTCAAGCGCACGGCCGGGTTCGGGGGTTTGCAGATGATCGGGCCCGTGATGGGTTCGGAGGATTTCCCGGTCTTCGCAAAGACGATTCCGAGTGTGTTCTTTTTCCTGGGCGTCACTCCAAAGGACAAAGATCTCGCCACGGCCTCGCCGAATCACTCGCCGCTCTTTTTCGCCGACGAAGGCGCGCTCGAGACGGGTGTGCGCGCGATGGCGAATCTCGCCGCAGACTATCTGGCGACCGGGAAGGTGCGGCAATAGGGCCCCGGCCAGCGCGAAGCGGCGCGTGAGCGGTCACGCAATCGTTTGACAGACAGAGCCGCAATCCGTACTACTCCTGCTGGCGCTGCAACCACTTGCATCCGGCCCTCGTCTCCGCCGTCACTCGGTCCCCTTCCTGCCCCGATGCATTTTCCCATTGGCCGATCCTGCTTCACTCGGCGCTGTGTCCGCCGGTCGCAGTTCGCGTTGGCGGCCCTATTTCTCCTGTCATGCAAGGGCGACCCAGCGGCGCCGGACGTTTCGCCCATGGTTACCATCGCGGCGACCACGGGCACGGCAGCGCTGATGTCCGGCAGCACCGTGCAGCTCGCTGCGAAACTCACCGACAAGCGCGCCAAGGATGTAGTGAATCCTGCGTTCGTCTGGACGTCGGCCAATGCCTCGATCGCGAGCGTGACGGCGGCGGGGCTGGTACGTGGAGCCGTCACGGGCACGACCACGATCTCAGCCACGGCTGAGGGGACCACGGGTTCGTTTGCCGTCAGTGTCAGCGCCGGAGTGCCGACAAGATTGGTGCTCATCACACAACCCTCAGGCGCCGCCTCGGGGGTGCGACTCAGCAACCAGCCAGCAGTGGAACTTCGCGACGCGGCAGACAATCTCGTGTCCACGGCCAATGCGGCCGTTTCCGTCGCGATCGGAAGTGGCGGTGGGTCCCTTTCCGGCACCCAAACAATCCAGGCCACTCAGGGCGTCGCCCGCTTCACGGATCTTGCGCTGGCCGGGCTCGCAGGCCAAAAAACCCTGCAGTTCTCAGCCACGGGGATTGCCGCGGTCGAGTCGGCACCGTTCGCGCTGGAGCCAGGACCGGCGAGCGCGATCGCGTTGGTTGCCAGCACGACCTCGCTCAGAAGCGGCGTCGCCACGACGACTCCGTTCGTCGCCGCCCTGCGCGACGCGCAAGGAAACGATGCTGCCCTTGCCGGGCGGCGCATTGTCGCGTCGGTGATTGGCGGCACGGGCACGACCACAATCACGGGCGCGTTCAGCATCACCGATGCACAGGGTCGAGCCTCGTTCACAAGCCTTGCCGTGGCCGGTTTCACGGGCCCGCGTCAGCTTCAATTTCGGGCAGACTCCATCGCCACCCCGGCCCTGCTGACGATCTCGCTTAGCGCCGGACGTCCAACCGGACTGACGTTTGAGCGCGATGCGCCGGACGTCGGTGAGGTCGGTGTAGCGCTTTCGCCGGGGCCGATTGTGCGGCTCATCGACAGCGTTGGCAACAACGCTTCCGACGCACGCGTGATCATCCGTGCCGCGGTGGTCGGTGGCACGAACAGCATCGCAAACGACTCCGTGGC
>JAYUWD010000484.1:0-3094 GCA_043753735.1 Gemmatimonadaceae bacterium | reverse complement strand
TCTACGAAATAGCTCTTGGCGTCTTCGTAGGTCTTGTCGATCAATACGCGTGCTTCACCACCATCGGCAGGCACCGGGCGCGCCAACGTCACGCGAATGTATTGCTGCATACTGTCCGCGCTTCGTACACCACCGGTTCGCGCGATGGCGGCGCCAACGACATCGAACACCAGTGGCTTGCCGGTGGCCCGATCGGTGACATGCTCGTCGGTTGCAATACTGCCGGCGCGGATAGGGTTGAAGTAGTAAGTGGCACCGGCAGCGGTCGCGGTAACGTCGTAGACGATGCGAAACTTTCCCGAGCCGGGGGTCAGCAGTTCATAGCGCGTGTACGCGTCGGCCTCGGTCTGACGCGAGGGAGCAGCAGGTTGCGTGGCCGCCGTCTGGGCGCGCACGCTGGATGCGGATGCAGCGGCGACGCAACAGCTCAGGGCAAGGGCAAGACGGGACATGGACGCGGCGCTCCTGGTGCGCAGTTTCGGGACGATGAGCAGGCAAGCAACAGACGGTCGACGTTTCAGGCGGGGCGCGATGTCAGTTGCGTTCGGAACTGTTTTGTTCGGCGCATGGTGTGGGTGCCAGCCGAGGGTATCTTGCACAGTCGTTCACTCGCGCGGAACCATCGACGCCCAACTTTTCGAGCGCCAGACGCTCGCTTCGGGTCCAGACTCATGATCCCACAGGCAGTCGCTCTCACCTTGACCGTGCTTCGTCGAAGCTCCCTGGCGCTTTCGCTGCTCGTGTGCGCCATCGCGCCATCGCGCACGATGCGCGCTCAGGTTGCGGGATCAACCCGGTTTGTTGTCCCCGCGATTCCGGCTGGTTCGCGTTGGTACAAGGGTAATACGCATGCACACACGACCAACAGCGATGGGGACACCCCGCCCGCGGACGTGGCGCGATGGTACAAGGCGCATGGGTACTCATTTCTCGTGCTCTCGGACCACAACGTGTTCACCGACCCTGCAACGCTCGCGTCACTCGTGGATTCGTCGTATTTGCTGCTCCCCGGCGAAGAAGTCACGACGGCATTTGGAAAAGCGGCGGTACATGTGAACGCGCTCGCCGTCACGCGCGTCATTCCGCCACCAACAGATTCGACGTTGCTTGGCACGGTGCAAAAAACAATTGATGCAATCCGCGCCGAGCGCGCGATTCCTCACATCAATCATCCGAATTTCCTGTGGAGCGTTGATACGGCCACACTGTTCCGCATGCGTAACGACAAGCTGCTCGAAATTTTCAACGGGCACCCGATCGTGCACAATCTGGGCGGCGGTGATTGGCCTGGCATGGAAGAGGCGTGGGACGCGCTGCTCACGCGTGGCCGGCCGTTGTACGGAATTGCGGTCGATGACGCGCACAATTTTCAGGGAGAATTCGCACCGGAACGGGCGAATCCGGGACGAGGCTGGGTGGTGGTCAGGTCACCGGCGCTCGCCACGCGCCCGCTGGTGGAAGCGTTGGAGGCGGGACAGTTCTACGCCAGCACGGGTGTAATTCTTCAGGACGTCGTCGTCACCGCCTCAACCCTCGAGGTGCGCATCGCACGACGCGGCGATTTCAAGTACACCACCCAGTTCATTGGCGCGAACGGAGCGATTCTCGCGACGGACAAGTCACTGTCGCCCAAGTATGCGCTCCGCGGCAACGAGAGGTATGTGCGCGCCAAGGTGATCGAATCGGGTGGCGCCAACGCGTGGGTGCAACCGGTGTTTACAACGCGGTATCGCATCAAGGAGTAAAGCTTTCAGTCGCTGCGCAGCGCAGGCGCGGCACGTTCGAGCACGTCGACGGCCGCCGATTCCACCCTTGGTCCCGCTGTCAGCGTGTCACATCCCCACGGAGGATGCAGTACGATGGTCCATTTTCGCCGACTCGGCTCCATCTTCGCACACGCGCTCCTGATTTCGGGAAGCGTAGCTGCGGCTGACGCACAATCCGCATCACCACAGGCTGACGAACGGCGCGTCAACAAGGGCAATTGGGCGCTTGCAAACCGCTTCACCGCCGCGGCGCTCCGCCCGATCACGTACTCGCAGGTCGTGCAGCCACATTTTCTTGGCAAGACGGACTCGCTGTGGTACAACTGGCGCGATCACAACGGCTCGCGGTTCAACCTGTTCGTGCCCTCGCCAACGGGCGGCAGAAAACAGTTGCTGTTCGAGCCGAGCAAACTGGCCGAACAGTTGACGTTGCTGACCAAAAAGCCATACGACGCGATCAACCTGCCTTTTACCACGATCACGTTCCTCAAGACGCACAAAGGCTTCCGATTTACCGTTGACACGACGCGTTTCGAGTGGACGCTGGCGACGGAGACGCTCAAACGGCTGGGGCGTGTGGTGCGCGGTGCGCCACCAGCCGTTGATGAAGAGCGTGAGATCGGCGGTGGCCGTGGTGGCGGATTCGGTGGCGGTGGAAATGCGCGCGAGTTTCGCGCCTGGAATCCGGACAGCAGTGCGTTCGTGTTCGCGCTGTCGCACAATCTTTATTTTGTGGAGAAGGGAAAACCGGACACCATCAAGATCTCGAGCGACGGCGTTGAGGATTACTCGTTCGGTGCGCGCGACACGACCGAGAATCGGCGCCAGCTTGATGCGCTGGCGCAAGGTGGCGGGCAACAGGACGACCAGACCGACGAGAGCGAAGGCGACGTTGGCAATGAGTTGCGAGTGCGTCCGGCGGTTGCCTGGTCGCCTGACGGACGGAGCTTCTCCCTGGTTCGGCGCGACCAGCGCAAGGTGAAGGAGCTGTACCTTGTGAATGTGCTTGCGCAGCCGCGCCCCGTGCTGCTGCACTACAAGTACACGATGCCGGGCGAGGACGACGTCACGCGCAGCGAGCTGTGGGTCTACCGCCATGGCGAAAAAGCCATCACGCAGATCAACGTCAACAAGTGGAAGGACCAGACGCTGACGGATGTGCATTGGCCCGCGAACGGTGACAAGGTACGCCTCGTCCGTCGCGATCGCCCGCAGCGCGCCGTCGACTTGATCGAGGTGGACGTGGCGACTGGTGCGATCAAGACGCTGTTGACGGACGCCGTCGAGGGGGCGGCCATCGAACCGAAAAACGTCGCCTATCTCAAGAA
>JAYUWD010000483.1:0-9415 GCA_043753735.1 Gemmatimonadaceae bacterium | reverse complement strand
ATGCCGAGCCCAAGTTGTCGGCTGTGGTGAAGGGAGTGGTCGCACGTCTATGACTGAACTGAAATACCCGCTTCTCCCTGATGTTGGGGCAGACGCATTTGAATCGGCGTTGCAGGCGCGATGGGATGAAGAAAAGCTGTTCGAGGCATCGCTTGAAGCGCGCAAAGATGCCAAGCCCTGGGTGTTTTTCGAGGGACCGCCCACCGCCAACGGGCGTCCCGGCATTCACCACGTTTTTGCGCGCACCGTCAAGGATCTCTTTTGTCGTCATCGCGCGATGCAGGGGCACTACGTGCCGCGCAAAGCGGGATGGGACACGCACGGTCTTCCCGTCGAAATCGAGGTCGAGAAGGAACTGCAACGCGAAGCGGCGCAACGACAGGGTGTTGACGTGTCGCACATCGCGAAACTCGGTGGCAAGCAACTGATCGAGCAGACCGGCGTTGCGGAGTTCAATCGTCGCTGCCGAGAGAGCGTGTGGAAGTATCGCGGCGAGTGGGAGCAGCTGTCCAAGCGCACTGCGTACTGGCTGGATTACAACGATCCCTACGTCACGTACCACAACAACTACGTGGAGAGCGTGTGGTGGGCGTTGCGCACATTGCACGACAAGGGGATGCTCTTTCGCGGGCACAAGATCCTGCCGTATTGCGCGCGTTGTGGCACATCGTTGTCGAGTCACGAAGTTGCGCAGGGGTACGAGGACGTCGAAGATCCGAGTGTGTACGTCGCACTCGATCTGCTTGACGCCCATGGCCAACCAACGCCTGGTGTACGACGTCGCATACTCGTGTGGACGACAACGCCGTGGACGCTGGTGAGCAACACTGCGCTGGCGGTGCATCCGGAATTGCATTACATCGAGTTGCGCAAGAGGAACGTGACCGATTGGACGATCATCATGGCCGAAGCACGCGTGCCTGCGGTGCTTGGTGGTGATTGGGCTGATCGTTGGGAGGTGATCGGTGGGCACCGCGGGGCAGAGTTGGTTGGGCTGCGCTACACGCGTCCGCTTGATTGGGCCGCCTATCCCGAAGAGGGGCGCCACGAAGTCATTGTTGGTGAAGATTTCGTTTCTGCCGATGACGGCAGCGGCATCGTGCATATGTCGCCGGCGTTCGGTGCCGACGACTACGCAGCCGGGTTGCGTCACGGCCTCGCTTTTCTACAGCCGGTGAATGCGCGCGGCGAATTCACCGGTGACATTCCGGAAGTGGGTGGAATGTTCGTGAAGCAGGCGGATGCGCACATCATCGAAGTGCTGAAAGAGCGTGACGTGTTGTGGAAGGCGAGCACCTTCGTGCACTCGTATCCGCACTGCTGGCGCTGCGGCACGCCGTTGCTGTACTACGCGCGCGGCTCGTGGTTTGTGCGAACGACGGCGGTGAAGGAAGACTTGCTGGCGCGCAACGCGAAGGTGAACTGGAATCCGGGTGAAGTTGGAACCGGTCGCTTTGGCGAGTGGTTGACGAACAACGTCGACTGGGCGGTGTCGCGCGAGCGTTATTGGGGTTCGCCGTTACCAGTGTGGATCAACGATGAAGATCCGACAGAAGTCGATGTCATCGGTAGCTACGCAGATTTGGCTGAACGCATCGGTCGTCCGTTGCCTGAGGACTTCGATCCGCACAAGCCCTTCATCGACGCCTACACGTGGCCCTCGCCGACCGGCAAAGGCACGATGCGTCGCGTGCCTGAAGTCATCGACGCCTGGTTCGATTCAGGGTCGATGCCGTTCGCGCAGTGGCACTTTCCCTTCGAAAACGCAGATAAAGTTGCGGCGCAGTATCCGGCCGACTTCATTGCCGAAGGCGTCGATCAAACGCGCGGCTGGTTCTACTCGCTCCTCGCCATCGCAACGGGATTGGGTGACGCATTGCCCAACAACAGCGCAGCCACAGCGGCGCCGTACCGCAGCGTGGTCGTGAACGATCTCGTGCTCGATGCCTCCGGGCAGAAGATGTCCAAGAGCAAAGGGAACGTCGTCAACCCGTGGGAAGTGCTCGAGCGTCATGGGGCCGACGCGGTGCGGCTGTTTCTTGTCGCATCGAGTCAGGTGTGGGTGCCGCGTCGCTTCGATGAGAACGCAATACGCGAAACGGCGGGACGTTTCCTGCTCACCTTCCGCAACGTCTACAACGGCATCTTTGCGCAGTACGCGAATTTTGGCTGGGCACCGAGTGACGCCGACCCCAACGTAGAAGATCGTCCGGCGTTGGATCGCTGGATTTTATCGCGTCTCACGCGTGTCGAGCGGGAAGCCGATCAACATCTGACCAACTACGACGCGACGTCGGCAGCTCGTCGCGTCATGCAGTTCGTGGACGATGACGTCTCCAAGTGGTACGTGCGTCTGTCACGGGCCCGCTTTTATGATGTCGACAGCGCCGAGAATCGCGCGGCGTTCGCCACATTGCACGAAGTGCTGGTCGTCACTTGTCGTCTGTTGGCCCCTTTTGCGCCGTTCATGACGGATGCGGTGCACCGGGCGCTCACGGGGACATCGGTCCATCTCGCGGACTACGTGCGGAAGTCGCCAACGCCGATTGACGACGTGCTGGAAGCCTCCATGCACGACATCCGTTCGCTCGTAGGACTAGGGCGCGCCGCTCGCGACGTCGCCGACGTGCCGGTGCGTCAGCCGCTGCTCTCCGTGCAATGCGTCGTGCCCATTAACCCGGAGGGCGCATCGGAACTGAAGCACCTCCTGGCTGCGGAACTCAATGTGAAGTCCGTCGAGTTCGTGACGTCTACCGATGCTCTGGTGTCCCTTGAGGCAAAGGCCAACTTCCGCACGTTGGGGAAGAAGTTTGGCAAGGAAACGCCGTTGGTGGCGGCCGCTGTGACGGAGATGTCCGTCGATCTATTGCGGGAACTGGCAGCCGGACGCGCCGTAACGATTGAAGCAGCGGGGGCGTCACGCTTGCTCGACCCGGAGGACGTGGCCATCATCCGCCGCGCATCGGGCGCGGCCGTAGTTCAGGAAGACGGCGGATACGGCGTGGCGCTCGATCCGACGGTCACCCCGGCACTGCGCGTTGAGGGATTGGCTCGTGAGGTGATCAGCCGGGTACAGCGTTTGCGAAAGGAAGCACAACTCGATGTGAGCGATCGGATCACCGTGGCGGTTCGTGGTGATGACGAGCTGGAAAGCGCTGTGGCCGCCCACCGGGGCCGCATCGCCGAGGAGGTCCTCGCCATGCAGCTGCTGGTTGGTGAGGAGGTTGGCTCGCCGTTCCGCGAAGGCGGGGATGGCTCCACTTGGACAGCGACACAGGTGACGGACGTTGAAGGACGTCCGGTCCGACTCGCGCTCAGAAAGGAAGGAATCTGATGGCTGGACCGAACGCTACGAAGAAGCCGAAGGCGATGCCCAAGAAGCAGCTCGCGCATTTCGAGAAGCGATTGCTTGAAGAGCGCAGGCGCGTGCTCAAGGAATTGGGGCATCACGGGGATACGTTTGGCCCGAATGGAGATGCTTCCGACGGTGACTCGGGCGCGTACTCGTTCCACATGGCCGACCAGGGTACCGACGCAATGGAGCGCGAAAAGGCGTTTCTCTTCGCGTCGCAGGAAGGCCGCTTTCTCTGGCACATCGATCAGGCGCTCCGTCGTCTGTACAAGTCGCCGGAAACCTTTGGAAAGTGTCACCAGTGCGGTGAAGAAATCGCATTCGAACGTTTGGACGCGCTGCCGCACGCCCGTTTCTGCTTCGCATGCAAGACGCGCGAAGAAGAGGCGAAGAATCGCTGAGTGAGCGCACTGTGAAGGCTCTCGTCTCCTGGCCCATCATCATCACGGTCGTCCTGTTCGATGTGATATCGAAGAAGGTGGCCGTGGCGCTGCTCGCACCGTCGGGTGCACCGCATCCATTCATCAGCGATGTGTTGCGTTTCTCCCTCGTCTACAATCCGGGTGCGGCGTTTGGCTTGTATCTCGGCGGTTTCTCGCGCTGGATTTTCATGGCACTGACGTTCGGAGCATTGATCATCCTGTGGCGCTTGTACAGGCAGACCAAATCGCACGAACTGGTGCGCGTGCTCGCAATCTCGATGGTATCGGCGGGTGCGATCGGGAATCTCATCGATCGCATTGCGTCGGAACATGGCGTGGTCGATTTCATCGACGTTGGTATTGGTATGCATCGCTGGCCGACCTTCAACATCGCCGACATGGCAGTGAGCGGCGGTGCGTTCCTCCTCGCGTGGGTGCTCTGGGGTGAAGAGAATCGCGAGGAGCATATCGAAGCGGGCGTCGAAAAGCGTGCCGACGCGCATCGGGAAGACCAAGCCGAGGCCGTGGCCAGAGAAGCGCAGTGACCGCGACCACGGCAACAGGGCAGGCGGCCGAGCCGACTGGCCGCGCCGCCGCATCGAGGCCGACGTTCTGGGCGATCGTACTGGGGGTGACAGCGCTCGACTTCGTGACCAAAGCGATAGCTGCCGAACAGCTTGTTCCTCGTCATGTTCCGCATCCCATCGTGGGCGACTTTCTGCGCTTCACGCTATCTTACAATCCTGGTGCGGCGTTCGGCATGCACCTGGGCCCTGCATCGCGTTGGATTTTCGCGATGCTCAGTGTCATCATCGTCGGCGTGCTGCTACGCGCGACAACCGACCTCACACGAGTTTCTCGGCTCGCCGCGATCGGCGTGCCCATCGTGATTGGTGGCGCCATAGGCAACCTGCTCGACCGCATTCGCTTTCGCGACGGCGTGGTCGATTTCATAGATATCGGAGTGGGTGACGTGCGTTTTTGGACATTCAACGTCGCTGACTCTGCGGTGACCATTGGGGCCGTGTGCCTGGTGCTGGCGCTGTGGCGTCAGGATCAGCCCGCGCAATCATGACTGGACGAACAGCCACCATTCATTCGTTCGAAGTCACAGAGGAAGCCGGGCAGCGTCTCGATCTTCTCGTTGCGACCCGGTGCGAGCTGTCGCGTACACAGGCCGCGACGCTGATTGCGAACGGCAACGTCACCGTCAACGAGCGCAGCTTCAAAGCTTCGTATCGTGGCGAGTCTGGTGATCAGGTGCAGGTAACGATTCCGCCGCCGGTCGGGCGTGACATCGTCCCCGAGCAGATCCCGCTTGACGTGGCGTACGAAGATGAGCATCTGGTTGTGATCGACAAGCCGGCTGGCATGGTCGTGCACCCCGCCCCGGGCAACTGGTCGGGGACGCTGGTCAATGCGCTCATGGGGCGCGGCGAGCCGTTGGCTGAAGGAGGTGGCAACGATCGCCCAGGCCTCGTGCATCGGCTCGACAAGGAGACCTCCGGCCTGCTGGTTGTCGCCAAGACCGACGCCGTGCATCGCAAGCTCAGCGCGGCGATCGCCGCGCGTGAGGTCACGCGGCGTTACGCGACGTTGAGCTGGGGTCATCTCAAGGAAGACACGCTCCGCGTCGAAAAGCCGATCGATCGCGATCCGAAAGACCGCACCCGTATGGCAATCGTGGCCGGTGGCAAGCAGGCGCGGACCGATTTCGTGCGCCTCGCCCGCTTTGATTCGTGCGATCTGCTGCGTGCCCACCTGCACACCGGTCGCACCCACCAGATCCGCGTTCACCTGACATCGGTGGGGCATCCGGTGGTTGGTGACGATACTTATGGTGGGGGCGGAGGTCGTCGACTCGCAGAGTTGCCACCGAAACGCTTTTTCCTGCATGCGGCGTGGCTCCGCTTTCGTCACCCAGTGACGGGGGAGCTGATCGATCTGCGCTCCCCGCTGCCCGACGATTTGCGGCGCTCCATCGCCGCATTGAGTGGCATGCCGGAACTCGCCACACAGGACGCACCGCTCGATGTCTTCCGCTTCTACGAGTCCGAAGAGTCCAAGCTCTCCGAACGTGAACCCGAGCTTGAAACCGAATCCTACGACGGCTCGGACGACTAGTCCGGCGTTGTTGGATGACGACGACGAACGTGCGCACGACTTGACGATCGTTGTCGGCGGCAAGACGTACGGCATTCCGGTGGCGCAGGTGCGTGGAGTCATCCGCCTTGGCGCAATAGTTCGTGTTCCCGGAGCACCGCGGAGCGTCCTTGGCATCGTCAACGTGCGGGGCGCGGTCGTCACGGTGCTGGACCTTGCGAGGATTTTGGCGCGGGAGAGTGCCGTCGCGCTGGGGTCGATCGTCTTGATCGAGCACGGGTCACGCCTGGTTGGGCTAGCCGTGCAGACGGTGCGAGAAGTCCGCGCGGCACATGGAGCGGGCGAGACCGCGTCGGGTGAACCGACGGAAGGCGAGGTTGTCGAACCGTTGGACGCGGCCGCGCTTTGCGCGCGGTATCTGCTCTCTTCAGAGGAGATGGGACAGTGAGCCGGACGGTACTGATTTGCGACGACGCGATCTTCATGCGCACGATGGTGGGGGACATCCTCCAGCAGGCGGGCTTCGAGATCGTTGGGGAAGCCGAGACGGGTGTTCAGGCAGTGGAGAAGTACAAGCACCTCCGCCCCGATCTCGTGACGATGGACATCGTGATGCCTGACATGGGTGGCATCGACGCGGTGCGCGAGATCACCAAGCACGATCCGAACGCGCGTATCCTCATGTGCAGCGCGATGGGGCAGCAGGCGCTGATGGTGGAAGCGATTCAGGCCGGCGCAAAAGACTTCGTCGTCAAGCCGTTCCAGCCGAGTCGGGTGCTGGAAGCCGTGACACGCGTCCTCGCTGCGTAGGCACGACCGACACGCACTCGCCAATGCGGATCGTGTGCTTCGGAGTGCGCATGGGACGGTGCAGAGGTAGCTGAATGGATCAGGCCCGGTACGCGGAGCTCTTTCGCACCGAATCCCGCGAACATCTCGCGGAGATAGACGCTGCGCTGCTTTCGTTCGAGCAAGCGCCCGACGCGGCGCACATCGCAACGCTGTTTCGTAGCACCCACACCATCAAGGGGATGGCAGGTGCGATGGGCTATACGTCCGTCGAACAGGTGGCACATTCGCTCGAGACGTTGCTGGATCGCTTGCGCAGTGGCGCGCAGTCGATCGACGCCGATGTGATTGCGTTGCTGTTCGACGGCACCGACGCGCTTCGCATCGCACTCGATGATGCCGCGCGTGGTCGCAGCGTTTCGACCTCCTGGGCTGTGAGCGAGGTGGTACAACGACTCGCGATGCCGAGCGCGCCTCCGACATCCTCATCGGCATTCCTTACGCCGCAGTCGGTACCCGGCCTCCAGCACCACTGCGAGCCCGGCCACGATTTCGTCGAGATTTTTGGCGCCATTGGAGCGACGACCGCTCCAGCTGCGCCGACCATCGAGGAACGCATCGTTGAAATTCGGCTCGATGCCGACTGTCAACTCAAGGGCGTGCGGGCGATGCTCGTTCTCGCGCGACTACATGCGCTCGGCACGGTTCTCACGCTCACGCCGGGGCAAGCGAACTGGCAGGACGAGCACTTTGACGGTGTGTTTGCGGCGACGTTCATGTCTACCGCCGATGCACCGCAAATCGATGCGGCTGTGCGGTCAGCGGGTGATGTTGCGCGTGTCACGGTGAGAAGCTCCGAGCCGCTCGCACCCACGCGTGGCGCTGGCGCCGAGGCGATGCGCACCGTACGGATCGATCTGCGTCGTCTCGATTCACTGCTTGATCTCGTGGGCGAATTGGTGATCACGCGCGATCGGTTGCTGCGCGAAGCGGATGCCGCGGTCGACAAAGGAGCGGATCGCGCCCTCGCGCGCGCGGCGCAAGATACGGCGCGTCTGGTGAGTGCGTTGCAAGAGCAGGTGCTGCAGGCTCGCATGGTGCCGGTGGGCCAGGTGTTCGATCGCTTTCCCCGACTCGTGCGCGACATCGCGCGCGATCTTGGCAAGGATGTGCACTTCACCACTGAAGGGCGCGAGATCGAACTTGACCGTTCGCTTGTCGACGCCATCGGAGATCCGATCATACATCTTCTCCGAAACGCGCTCGATCACGGCATCGAGGACCCGGAGACGCGCCAAGCGGCAGGCAAACCACCCACGGGTCAGCTGGTTCTGCGCGCGGCACGTGACCGCGCAGGCGTGGTCCTCCAAGTTGAAGATGACGGTCGCGGAATTGATCGGGGTGCGATTCTTCGGCGCGCGCAGGCACAGCGAATCGTGACGTCGGATATGGTCGATCTCGACGACGACGCACTGTTATTGGTGCTCGCGCACCCAGGCTTTTCGACGGCGCATGCGGTGACGTCGATTTCCGGGCGTGGCGTTGGCGTCGATGTCGTGATGACCCGCGTCCGCGCGCTCGGCGGGTCGCTCGAGCTCGAGACCCTAGAAGGCGAAGGGACCGCATTCACACTTCGACTTCCCGTATCGCTCGCCATCACTCGCGCGCTGTTGGTGCAGATCGCCGGGGAGAGCTATGCGTTGCCTGCCGCGCACGTCATTGAAGTGTTGGAGCCGGAAGAGGGGGCAATTGTCACCTCGTTGACGCGCGAGTGGATTCAGCTGCGGAACGAACTCCTCCCAGTAATTCGTTTGCGTGAGCGTTTCGGTTGTCCCCCAGGTGGCGAGGAAACATTCGTGGTCGTTGTCGAAGCTGCCGGCCGTCGGACGGCGCTGGTCGTGGATGCGCTCGGCACTCAGCAGGATATTGTTGTCAAAACGCTCGATGTCGTGCGAGGCAGCGCGGCGCTCTTCAGCGGCGCGACGGTACTCGGTGACGGGACCCCGGCGCTCATCGTCGATATCGGCAGTCTCGCCTGATTACCACTACTTCTCGCGCATCCGTTGCGCACCCCGAACCGAATGCGGAGTTGATGATGGAGGCGATCCGGTCGCTCAAGACGATACAGCTCGACGCACTACGCGAAACCGCCAACATCGGCGCGGGTCACGCCGCGACGGCGCTGTCGCAAATGACGGGGAGCACCATCATGATCAAGGTGCCGGCGATCAGCGTCGCCCGCATGGACGAACTGCCGGCACAGTTTGCCGACGAGGAAGAACCCGTCGCGGCGGTGCTCATGCACATGCTTGGAGACTTGACTGGGCGCACGTTGCTGGTCTTTCCACGGCCGACGGTGATGCGTCTCGCCGAACTGATGCTCCGTCGTCCTGTGGGTTCGTCGCTCGCCCTCGGCGAACTGGAAACCTCGGCGATCAAGGAAGCCGGCAACATTCTGAGCGGCGCGTACATGAACGCCCTCAGCGATTTCCTTGGTATGCTCCTGCTGCCGTCGCCCCCAACTCTTGTCATCGACATGGCGACGGCGGTGTTGAGCAGCGCGTTCGCCGAGTTTTCTGCCGATCCGGATGCGATTATTTGTGTCGAGAGTGAGTTCATGCTGACCGAAACTGGACACACGTTGCGCGGATTTTTTCTGCTGCTGCCGGACCCTGCATCGTTGCAGGTGATGCTCCGCGCGTTGCGTCTGGCCTGATCAAGTGGCCCGTGCACCCGCCGTCGTGCTTTC
>JAYUWD010000482.1:0-3098 GCA_043753735.1 Gemmatimonadaceae bacterium | reverse complement strand
CCGCGTCGCGTTTGAGATACTCGACTTTGTCGAGATCGATGGAACCGGAGATGAGTCCTTGCAGCGGGTTGTCGCTGCGCCCGGTAATCAGTGCAAATACATCGGCGGGGGCATTCGCGCCGAGTGCATGCACCAGCGCATCCGCAACCGGACCCTGCATGATCAGCGGCCTCGCCACCTCCTCATGGTGGGTGACGCCGATTTCTTCGAGAGCGTGCGAGAACGGGTAGTGGCCGACATCGTGCAGCAGCGCAGCCGCGCGCACGATTTGTTGATCGCGTTGTGAAACTCCGGTTAGCGCACCTCGTTCGTCGAGTAGCCGTAGCGCAACTCCGGTCAGATGATACGCACCCAGCGCGTGTTCGAAGCGCGTGTGCGTGGCTCCCGGGTATACAAGGAATGCCAACCCGAGTTGCCGTACATAGCGCAGACGTTGCACCACCGGCGTGTCGAGCAAGGCCAACGCAAGCGGATCGAGGCGGATGTTGTTCCAGAGTGGATCGCGAAGGATTTCCATACCAGTATGTTGAAGAAATACGATGCGCCAAGATAGCCGAGTCTCGCGCTATTCAGCGAATTTTGGGAGCCGTGCGTCACCATGCTAGACGACGCCGTCCGACCATCGACTCGTTGTTGGACCCTATACGCGGCATTTACAAACCAGACGTTACATCGTCCACTCATTTCGTGAACATATTCCGATTCGTTTCTACTGCTGTCGTACTGCTGATTGCAATGGTCAGTGCGCCGCTTGCCGCTCAGCAGGTAGACATCATCCGCGGGCGGGTTCTGGGTCCGGACATGCTTCCGATCCCGAACGTCATCGTCACCGCGACGACATTGTCGGGCAACGTCAGCCGGACTGTGCGCAGCGACAAGAACGGTCGCTACACCATCTCGTTTCCTGGTGGTGAAGGCGATTACTGGGTCAGCTTTGCGTCGGTCGGTTTCTCGATGCGTCGCTATGAAGTGAAGCGCACCGCCGATCAGGAAATTCTTATCGCCGATGCGCGACTCTCGCCGTCAGCGGTCACACTCGAATCGTTTCAGGTCGTTGAGCGTGCAGCAGTTTCACGCGCCGACACGGTGTCCGATGTCAGCGGGAACGAAAAGGCGATTGGCACCGACCCTGGTTTTCTGACTGCAGATCAGATGGGCGATCTTGCGGCGATGGCGGCGGCTATTCCAGGCGTGCAACTGTTGCCCGGTGCAGACGGTGCTGCTGACGCCTTCTCCGTCTTCGGGCTCGGCGGCGACCAGAACAACACGCAGCTGAATGGCCTGTCTTTTGGCGATGCATCGGTACCGCGTGACGCTGCCGTTTCCACGTCGCTTTCCACGTCACCATACGATGTGGCGCGCGGTGGATTTTCCGGCGGCCAGTTGCAGGTGCGTACGCAGTCTGGCTCCAACTTCATGCGGCGGAGCTTCAGCTCAAATTTGAATACGCCCAAGCTCGAGTTCGTCGATCCGGCTGGTATCGCCACCGGACAGCGGTTCACCGCGCTGTCATTGGGGGGCGCAGCATCGGGCCCGATCAAACCCGACCAGGCGTTTTACAACACGTCGTTTCAATTCGATCACCGCGCCAACGATCTGCAGACGCTGCTCAACTCGAGCGCGCTCGGATTCCAAACAGTTGGGATCGCGCCAGACTCTGTTGCGCGTCTGCTGCCAATCCTCGCCAAGCAAGGCTCGCCGGTAAACGTTGCCGGTTTCCCGAACGATCGCGCAACCGATCGCGGATCGTTCCTCGGCAGCTTTGACTTTATTCAGCCGAATTCATCGCGCGGCAACACGTTCACGCTGACGCTGACCGGTAACCGCACGCAAAACACGCCAACCGGCAGCAATTTCGGAGGCTTCTCCCTTTCAACACCGTCGCGCGCCGGCACTTCCACCAACTACAACGTTGGCGGGCAAGTTCGACACAGTGGTTTGCTCGGGATTGGTGGAGTGTTCACCGAAACGAACATCGGCTACAACATCGGATCAAACAAATCCACGCCGTACTACAATCTGCCGTCCGGTTCTGTACGTGTGAATTCGCTGCTTGCGGACGGATCGCAGTCGGTCAGTTCGCTGGCGTTCGGTGGCAGCCCGTTCCTGTCGAATTCGTCCAACAACACGGTGAGCGGTGTCAACACGCTGTCGTGGTTTTCGCCCGACAATCACCACCGCGTCAAGTTCACCTCTGAACTGCGTCGCGATGAATACTCGCAGGAGCTGTCGCAGAATCAGTTTGGATCCTTCTCGTACAACTCGCTGGCGGCGCTCGAATCGGGTGTGCCTGCTTCGTTCACGCGTCAGCTTACGCCTCGAATCCGTAACGGAAGCCAGCTTGTAGGCGCGTTTTCGCTTGGCGATGCGTGGCGCCCAACCAGCAACGTGCAGGTGCAGTACGGTCTACGTTTCGACGCCAACAAATATCTTGATGGTCCGACGTCCAATCCCGCGGTAACGGCGGCCTTCAAACAGAACAACACGGATGTCCCCAGCCGCGGCTACTTCAGTCCGCGCCTCGGTTTTTCATGGACGTATGGGCAGGCCGATCAGGTCACCTTGCTTCCGGGCATGGTGCGCGCGCCTCGCGCTGTCGTGCGCGGCGGTTTCGGTGTCTTTCAGAACACACCTGGCGTGCAGCTTGTCGGTAACGCCATCGACAACACCGGCCTGCCCAGTGGAGTGCAGCAGTTGACGTGCCTCGGTGCTGCAGCGCCGATCGCCAACTGGAGCAACTACATCGTCAACCAGGCGTCGATTCCGACGACCTGCACCGACGGTTCGAACGGCACGGTGTTTTCGAACTCCACGCCAAATGTCGTGCTCTTCGATCCGAACTACATGGCCCAGCGTTCGCTCCGTTCGAACCTCCAGTGGAGCGGTCCGATTTTGAAGAATCGCTTGCAGGCGACAATCGACGGAACGTGGTCGCGGAACCAGCACCAGAATGGGGCCGTTGATTTGAATTTCACCGGAATCCAACGGTTTACGTTGCCCAACGAAAACGGTCGTCAGGTGTTCGTTACACCGATGGCAATCGTTGCGGCGACGGGTCAGGTCGCATTCCGCGATGCGCGACTGTTCCCTGAGTTCGG
>JAYUWD010000481.1:0-3098 GCA_043753735.1 Gemmatimonadaceae bacterium | reverse complement strand
TCCTTTCCATCGCCGCGATCGTGGCGGTTGTCGGCTCGATTGGACTATTCGCCATCCAATCTTTGCAGGCGGAAACTGCCCAGATCGGCAATGTCTATGTTTCAGCGCTGCGCGCGGTCGCGCAGGTCAATCTTGCACTCGCCAACTCGCGTCGCCTGGAGCTGGCGTTGTTTCAATCGCGGAACACAAAAAACGAAGCGGCATACGCTGGTAACTTGAACGATTTCAATGATGTAATGATCAAGGATCTTGATGACGGATTGAAAAAATACGAGCTGTTGCCACGCGATGCTGAACAAGAAGCAACCTGGAAGGAGTTCTCAACCGCACTCGAGCAGTACCGGCAACAGTTGACCACAGCGCTCGCCCTGATCGACAAAAGGCAGCTGGCAGACGCTGCCCCATTGGTCACCAGTGGAAAAGCGTTCTTTGTGGCTGCATCGGTGCAAGCACACCGTATCGAGGCTTTGCAGGAAAAGCACGCGGCAGCCGCTCTCCAGATTGCGAATGACGTTGGTACGCGTGGAAGTTGGATTATCTGCATTGCCCTTGTTCTTGCCGTGCTCTTCTCGATAGGCACAGGCGTTGTGTTGGCACGCGATATGACGGTCCCGCTGCGTATCGCCATCGACCGCGCCGAGCGTTTGCGCGCGGTGTGCGTGACCGGTATGCACACCGGCATTACTGCCATGGCAAAAGGCGATTTGAGCGTCGTCGTCGAGGCTTCGACAAAGCAACTGCACTTTGAACGTGGCGATGAAATCGGCGAGCTTTCAGCAACGTTGGACGGGATGATTGCAACGATGCAGGCAACCGTTAGCGGCTTTTCCGTCACGCAACAGATTGTGCGCGACGTGATGTCGGAAACGTCTGCGATGAACGCTCGTGCGATTTCGGGAGATTTGATGGTGCGTGGCGATGCGACACGTTTTAAAGGTGCATTCTGTGAACTCGTTGGCGGCGTCAATCAGCTTCTCGATGCGGTCATCTCGCCGATCAACGAAGCAACGGCAGTGCTTGAGCGCGTCGCCAAGCGCGATTTGACCGCGCGTGTTCACGGGCAGTACGGGGGCGATCATGCGCGCATGAAGGATTCCATCAACCTCGCCGTGCAGAATCTCCAGGAAGCACTGTCGGATATCAGCGCGTCGACGGAGCAGGTCTCGTCGGCGGCGACTTCCATTGCAACGGGCAGTCAGGTACTCGCACAGAACACCAGCGAACAGGCCGCCAGCATCGAAGAGATCTCCAGTTCCTTACAGGAGATCGAGTCGATGGTGCAGCAGGCATCGCAGTCCGCAGAAAACGCGCGCACCCTTTCTGAAGGCGCGCAGGCTGCGGCTGAACGTGGCGACACGGGTGTGCGTGAACTTTCGGCGGCCATGGAGAAAATTCAGCAGTCGTCGGCGGCGACGACCAAGATCGTGAAGACGATCGACGAAATCGCCTTTCAGACCAACCTGCTCGCGCTCAACGCCGCCGTCGAAGCTGCGCGCGCCGGCGATGCAGGTCGTGGATTCGCCGTCGTCGCGGAAGAAGTACGCTCCCTCGCACTACGCGCGGCCGAAGCGGCAAAGACTACCGCGCAACTCATCGAAGAGGGCGCACACAACGCCGTCGCCGGTGTCGAGGCGTCCGATCGCGTCTCGATCGCACTGACCGACATCTCCGAGCGCACGGCTAAGGTGTCACTGGTGATGAACGAAATCGTGGCCTCGAGTGCGCAGCAACGCATCGGTGTCGGACAGGTCAACACCGCGGTTGCGCAGATGAACGCCGGTACGCAAGACTCGGCGGCCAACGCCGAAGAGTCGGCCTCTGCAGCCGAGGAGCTCGCAAGCCAGGCGCACATGATGCAGGACGTGGTCTCTGCATTCAAATTCGCCAACGTCGCCGCTGCGTCACCGTCCTTTGTCGGCGCTGGTTCAAAAAACAAGGCACGCGCACGCAAACCGACGGTGAGCGCACGGCCCGTGCACGAGTTTGCCGACTTTTGATAGCTAGTCGCTTCCTACTTTGTCGAGTCCGTACTGGTACATCTTTTTGTAGAGTGTCGTGCGTGTAATGCCGAGCATGCGTGCAGCCTCGGTGCGATGCCCGCTGGTGATCAGGAGTACGTGAGCGATGTGCCGTCGCTCCATGAACTCAAGTGTCTGGTCATCTGCTGTCATCGCATCGTCGGACTGCGCCATGCCTGCGCGTTCGATGATACCGCGCAGGTGGGTTGTTGTCAGTTCTTCGCTGTCCAGCGCGACGACGCACGCTTCTTCCAGAACACAGCGCAGCTGCCTGGCATTCCCGGGCCATTCGAGGGAGAGCAGCAGCGAGAATGCACTGTCCGCGATGCGTAGCGGTCCGCGTTTAAGGGACTGGCGCTGTGCCCCAACAATGCGCAGGGCGAGGGTGCGAATCGCGTTTGGTCCACGACTCCGCAATGACGGCACCGTGAGTGGAAGCAGCGCTAGACGTTGATGGAGATCGCCAAGTATTCGTCCTGTCTGCACGTCTTCTGTAAGGTCGCGCTCGGTCGCGACGATGATGCGCACCGATACGTTGTCCTTTGCACCGGGCATACCCACGAGCAACGTCAGCAGCTGATGTTGTTGGACGAGTGAAAGCTCCGCGAGCTCCTCGATGAAGATCGTGCCGCCCATTGCGGACGTGTGCAGAGCAGGTTCACCGAGCTCACTTCGGTCGACTGCAACGCCGCTCAATGGGTACGGCAGTAGCGGCGTCTGATTTTTGTCGCGCACGATGCGGATGAACGAACGCGAACTGCGCGGCGACAGCTGGTGCAGCATTTCGGCGATGATCTGCTTCCCCGTTCCTGCCTCGCCCACGATAAGAACCGGCACGGGGCTGCCTGCCAAATTCTCGACCATGCGCAGCAGGCGGCGCATTGGCGGCGAATCATCGCGAACGCCGTACAAATCGGCAATCTGCGTGCTGGCAACACGATTGGCGCGAATGAATCGCGATCGCTCGATTCCGCGCTCGATCGCGCTGCGCAGCAGCTCTATTTCGACCGGTTTGATCTGCACATCGATCGCACCCGCGCGCACCGCGCGAAGGGCGGTCGGCACATCGATGTCGCCGCT
>JAYUWD010000480.1:0-3100 GCA_043753735.1 Gemmatimonadaceae bacterium | reverse complement strand
AGGGACGAGGTCGCTGGATCGCCGAGACGCGACAGACGCGACCGCGATCGCTACTTCTGCTGCTGGTGATCGGGAACGCGACGTGGGCCGTGCTCTGCCTGATCGCGGCCGTGGTGGTTGCTTCATACGCCACGCGACTGGGCCTCGCGCAATTGCTGCTGGAGAGTGTGTTTGTCGGCGTGCTCGCGGCCCTTGAGTGGCGACATCGTGAAGCCTTGTCGGTCGTCACCTGAGCAAAAGCGATTTTTGGGTGCGACTCCCCCCACGCTATTGGCGAACCATAGACCCCCGCCAAGAACACCATTTGCCTCTGGTACAACAGCGAGCGTCGCAGTCGGACAAATGGTTCGCCACGGTCAACCAACTGCGAAACGGCGGCTTCGCCGCGCAGATCGAAGTGAGAGCGTTACTTCCGTGGATGCCGATCGAGATCAACGCGTCCATTCTGGAGCGCGCGTGGCACATCGAATCACGCTTTCAGCTGTCGTGGTAGCATACACTGATCGTGGCCAGCGCACGCGCGGGGGGATGTCACTATCTCTTGACCGAAAATCTGCAGGATGGTCAGGACATTGAAGGATTGCTGGTGTTCAGTCCATTTCGCGCAAAGCCCGACGACGTGTAGGCCAAAACAACTGGCTGACCTACACGTCTCAAAGCCTAGTAGCGGTAGTGATCCGACTTGAACGGTCCCATCGGGTTCACGCCGAGATACTCCGCCTGCTCCGTATTCATAACGGTCAGCTTCACACCAAGCTTGGCCAGGTGCAGACGCGCCACCTTTTCGTCGAGATGCTTGGGCAACGTGAACACACGCTTGCCGTACGACTCGGCGTTGGCGTGCAATTCGAGCTGAGCGAGCACCTGGTTGGTGAAGCTCGCGCTCATCACGAATGACGGGTGTCCCGTCGCGCAGCCGAGGTTCATGAGACGGCCTTCGGCAAGAATGAGGATCGAGCGGCCGTTCGGCAGAACGAATTCGTCATACTGCGGCTTGATGTTGATGCGCTTCATGCCTTCGACCTTTTTCAGACCGGCCATGTCGATCTCATTGTCGAAGTGACCAATGTTTGCCACGATGGCCTTGTCCTTCATGCGGCTCATGTGCTCGACGGTGATGACGTTCTTGTTGCCCGTCGCCGAGATGAAGATGTCCGCCACATCCACGACGTCTTCGAGTGTCGTGACCTGATAGCCTTCGAGTGCCGCCTGCAGCGCACAGATCGGATCGATTTCCGTGACGATGACGCGCGCGCCCTGACCCTTGAGCGCCTGTGCGCACCCCTTGCCCACGTCGCCGTAGCCCATCACAACCGCGATCTTGCCCGCGAGCATCACGTCCGTTGCGCGATTCAATCCATCGATGATGGAGTGACGGCAGCCGTACAGGTTGTCGAACTTGGACTTGGTAACGGCATCGTTGACATTGATGGCCGGGAACGCGAGGGTGCCCGCCCTTTCCATCTCGTACAAGCGATGCACCCCCGTCGTCGTCTCCTCCGACACGCCACGAATGCCAGCCAGCACCTTGGTCCAGCGACCAGGATTGCGCTTCTGCTCAGCGCGGAGCAGATCAAGAATGACGCCCCACTCTTCGGGCTCGTTGTCCGAGTCGAATGACGGAATCGATGCGCTCTTCTCGTACTCGGCGCCGCGATGCACGAGCAATGTTGCGTCGCCACCGTCATCAAGCAGCAGGTTCGGGCCACCGCCATCGGACCACATCAGTGCCTGCTCCGTGCACCACCAATAATCCTCGAGCGTCTCACCCTTCCACGCAAACACTGGCGTGCCCTTGGGCGAGTCGACGGTGCCGTCCGGACCAACGGCGACTGCAGCCGCGGCATGATCCTGCGTCGAGAAGATGTTGCACGACACCCAACGCACGTCGGCGCCGAGTGCCACGAGCGTTTCGATAAGCACTGCGGTTTGCACCGTCATGTGCAGCGAGCCCATGATGCGTGCGCCCTTGAGCGGCAGCTTGCCCGCGTATTCGGCGCGCAACGCCATCAACCCCGGCATCTCGAATTCCGCGAGCCGAATTTCCTTGCGTCCCCATTCGGCGAGTGAAAGGTCCCGCACCGCGAACGCCGGGCGATCCAGCGCAGTCAGCGCGAAAACGCCGTTCTCTGTCATCACTGCAGTTGCCATTGCCTGTTGTCCTCGAAAGAGTCGGTTGGGTTGTGTTGCGAAATCAGTGCGGGAACTACGTGCGACACACGAGCCGTCGCGGTGAAAAGCGCCGGCCCGGTGGCCTCGGCATCCATGGGCAGCGGTACATAGCGCACGCCGTGAAATCCAGCGGCGTCCAACCACGTCGACAGCGCATCGGCATCGAAGCCGAGCCAGACGTGTCCCATCTGTTGACGATATTCCTCGTGCGCATGCGCGCGCATGTCCGCGATCAGCAAACGTCCGTTGGGACGGAGAACGCGCCTCGCTTCGGCAAGCACTCGCGCCGGATCGGCCACGTGATGCAGGACGAGCAGCAATACTGCGGCGTCAAGACATGCGTCCGGCAGCGGCAGCGATTCCAGCGCGCCTTCGGTCAGCGTGACGTTCTCGAAACCCGTCAGACGCGAGCGCGCAGCAGCCAGCATTTGCGATGAACCGTCGATCGCATGTACGTGCGCGACATGGGGTGCGAGTGCGGCCGTGAGCGCGCCGGTGCCGCATCCCAGGTCGCCGACCACCAGCGATGGATCGAGCAACGCCAACGCAGCTGTCAGGTCAGCCCTCGCACCAAACAGCGTCGTGCGGAGCGTGTCCCACTCCGCGCTGGCCGTGGCAAAGAACGCTTCGCTGCGCGCACGACGAGCGCCGAGCAGTGCGTCGACGCGGGCCACGTCTTGCGCGGCTGCGGGAGTGGCCGCCATTGGCGTACGAACGAGTGTCCAAAGTCCCTTGGCCTCGTCCGAGAGCGCGGGCGACAGGCGATACCAGCGGCTGGCGCCGTCCGCCCGCGACGTCACCCAGCGTTCGTCGGCCAGAATCTTGAGATGCCGACTGACCGTGCTTTGTGGCAATTGCAGCGCCGCGCACAGCTCACCCACCGTCAACTCTTGTCGCTCGATCGCGAGCAACAGCCGACAGCGCGTGG
>JAYUWD010000479.1:0-3100 GCA_043753735.1 Gemmatimonadaceae bacterium | reverse complement strand
CCAACGGTTCGATGCGTTTGAGATCGGCTGCGCTCCGCGTCGCTTCCGCGTCGGCTGCCTGCAACTCCGACTCGGCGCGCGCCAGCTCCTCGGTGCGCGGCCCGCGCGTCAACTCGCGTTCCGAACCCTGTGCCGCCGCCAACCGGGCATCAGCCTGCGCCTCGTTTGCGGCCAGCGTGGGGATCGCGAACAGGGCCAACGTGTCGCCGGCCTTCACCGCGTCGCCTTCGCTCACCATCACCCGTACCGCACGCGCCGGCTGCATCGGACCCACATCCAGCTCCACCATCTCAAGCGTTCCGACCGCCGCATCCGGAGCGTCGGATCGGGCGCACGCCATCACAGCAATGAGGCAAACGAGGCGCGTTTTGCCGAAGCGCGTATTGAGTTGCATATCTGGGAGCAGAAGAGAGCGACGCGAGCGTACCTTAACCTCCGGGACAGTCGGTTGGGCATTAATCACGACGCATACGCTTGACCGGCCGTGGGGAGACGGATTCACTTCGCCCATGACTGAGAGCCACTCCGAATCGTCCACGCCCGAGCTCCCTGCATCACTGGCCCGTACGCTCCGCCAGTTCCGCTTGCTCGGTCGCGAGGAGAAAATGCAGGCGCTGCTGGCCTGGTCGAAGAAACTCGAAGTTCTCCCTCCCCGCCTCGCCGAGTTGGATCGCGCGGCGTTTACCGTTCCTGAGTGCCAGACGCGTGTGGATCTGTTCCCCGAGCGCAACGCCGACGGGACCCTCCACTTCTTTGCGGATGTCAACGCGCGACAATCGCCCACGATTGCTGCCGTGCTCGCGATCACTTTTGCTGCGGTCAACGATCAACCGCCCGCCGTCACGCTGGCGTTGCCTTCCGATTTCGTTCGCACACTCATGCAAGATATCGGGCTCGGTGCCCGTGAGTCTGGCCTCATGGCCATGATCGCGAGGCTCAAACACCACGCGAACGCGTCGCCGTCTCCCAACGTTTCTCCATTCGTGGCCACCCCGCCTACAGCTCCCGCGGCCGCACATACCCCTGATTGAACACATGACCGTCACGATCACAGTTCGCAATAACGGCCCGTTCGCTATCGCCGCCGACCAGGTGTCGATGGTGACCCTCCTCGATCACGAAGGAAACGTCGTTCCGCCTCGTTCGGCTGAAGGCAAACCAATGCTCCTCTGTCGCTGCGGCGCCTCGGCCGTGAAGCCGTTTTGCGACGGCGCGCACAAGTCGATCGGATTCATTGGCGCCGATCCTGCGCGCGTGACCCAGGGCGCCGCGACAGCTGCGGAGATCAAACCGGCTGTCGGCTGATGCGCTGGTTGCTGAACGCTTGGGCGTGGGTCGAAACCGTGGTCGTGGTTATCGTGGCCACGCCAATTGTGGCGCTGGTGTTCATCTGCACCGCGCCGTTCGATCCGGGACGCTACGCCGCCGGGCGCGCCTTTCGCCTAGTTGGGGTGACGACGCTGCGACTCAACTTTCTCTGGCGTTTTCGCACCCGAGGTACGCTGGCTGATCCGCGCCGACCGTACGTGGTGGTGGCGAATCACGAATCGTACGCCGACATTTTTCTCATCAGCTGCTTTCCGTGGGAAATGAAGTGGTTGAGCAAGCATACGATGTTCAGCATTCCCTGCATGGGATGGATGATGCAGATGGCGGGCGACATCAAGCTGATTCGCGGCAAGCGGGAATCGGCGGTCGATGCGATCCGTCAGTGTCGTGATCGGCTCGCCAAAAAGGTGTCGATCATGATTTTTCCAGAAGGGACCCGCTCGCGCGATTGGGAAATGCTTCCGTTCAAAGACGGCGCCTTTCGCTTGGCGATCGAATCGGGTGCGCCCATTCTTCCCATCGCTCTCGCCGGCACGCGCGGCGCGATGGCCAAAGGGTCGTTTCAATTTTTCCCTGCACGCGCACTCGCCCAGGCGCTCGAGCCGATTGAAACCGCAAACTTGACGCTTGCCGATTTGCAGACGCTCAAGCAGCGCACGCGCGATCGCATCGAAGCAGGGCGCCGCGCACTTGCCGCGGAACTCGGCATTCAGGTTGATGCAACCGACACGATCAGCTCCGCCTGACGAACGTTCACTCGACGCTCGACTCGCGGCGCCCGACCAAGAAACAGTCGCGGCGCTGGAATCGCTCGAGGGTGACCTCGTCATACTTGGTGCCGGTGGCAAGATGGGCCCTACCTTGGCGTGCATGGCTCGACGCGCACTACAGGGTTCGGCGCGCGGGTCGTCGCGCCGAGTGATTGCCGTTTCGCGCTTCAGTAATTCTGACGCTGCTGCGTTGCTCGAAGCGAGTGGAGTGGACGTTGTGCGTGCCGATCTCTCCGACCCGGCTGCCGTTGCGCAACTGCCGCTCGCCCCAAATGTGTTGTGGATGGCTGGCCAGAAATTCGGCACCACGGGCGATCCGGTTGGCACGTGGACGCAGAATGTTGTTGCGTCGGTGCATGCCGCCGAACGCTACGCCGGCGCACGCATCGTTTGTTTTTCCACAGGCAATGTGTACGCGCGCTCGGCGATTGCACGCGGTGGTTCACGCGAGAACGACGTACTTGTGCCCGATGGGGAATACGCGGCGTCGTGCCTAGGGCGCGAGCGTGTGTTCGAGTCGGTCGCGCGCCGCGCCCGATCGCCGCTGCTGTTGTATCGGCTGTTTTATGCCTGTGATTTGCGCTACGGCGTCGTCACCGATATTGCGCTCAAGGTGCTGCAAGGCCAACCCGTTCCACTCGCGAACGGGTACGCGAACGTGATCTGGCAAGGCGATGCCAGTCGACTTGCGCTTCGTGCACTCACCATCACGCAGTCACCTGCTTTACCACTCAATGTTACCGGCCCGATCGTTTCCATTCGCGAAATCGCCGAGCGTGTTGCACGTGCGGCGGGTGTCGATCCGATTTTTGAAGGTGAAGAACGCAACGATGCCCTGATCGCCAACGTCGACCAACTCTCGGCACGGTTGCCGTACACCGGGCTTCCGCTCGATACGTTGTGCGCGTGGGCCGTTGCATGGATTCAAGGCAACGGCCGCATACTCGACAAAGCGACAAAGTTCGAGGTGCGCGATGGGAAGTATTGAAGACGCTGTTCAC
>JAYUWD010000478.1:0-3101 GCA_043753735.1 Gemmatimonadaceae bacterium | reverse complement strand
TGAAGGCGTTATAGCGCTGCACCTCGCTACTTATAACGACCATGCGGAGATGGTCGAGCTGATTTTCGCGCGTGGTGGCGACCCCTTTATCCGCGACGTGCTGTATGACATCACGGCGGCCGGATATGCCGAGCACGCCAACGTTTGCCGGGCACTGATCGCGCTCACGACTCCGCGCTGAGATCGTTCGCGGCGTCGGCCGCCCTGTGACGAATCCGCCCACGTTTCACGGCGAAAGGCAACTAGCGTTGTGTTACCGAACCGGCGACCTGGTGACGTGCCCGCACGCCAACCACGTAGATGGCAAACAGCAGCGCGGTGGCCCGGCGGATTCAGGGGCCACCGCCGGTCTCAGGTCACGCCTCATTGAAAAACGCAGCGCTTCTGGACTGCGCCATGCACCAACTCGAAGTGATCAGCCGATTCATTGCTAATTTTCTCGCCATTCATCCTTTTCAGGACGGGAATGACCGGGTTGCGCGATCCCTCACCTCACTGCTGCTGCTGCGGGCTATGAGTACGTCCCTATGCATCGCTCTACGCGTGATCGATGACAATACGACCCAGTACTACGTGGCGTTGCGTGATTCGCAGCTCGCAATGCGAAACAATGCCGGCCAGTTTGGCACGTAGCTGTACTTCTTTCTGCGCGCGCTCAAAACCCAGCAGGATATCCTGGCGTCCAGGCTCACGATGGAGAAAGCGCTGCTCGGTCTTTCCACGGTTAAGCAGCAGATCGCCGACTTCATCGCAGCCAGGGTGCGGATCACCGCTACGGAAATGGCGAGCGCACTCGGTCTGACTTATCGTGCAGCATTGCAAGAGAAGCGCCGTTCGCGATGGTGCAATCACACGGGTACGATGGCCGATTTGTAGCTGTGCTGCATGGCCGTCGACTGGCGCACATTCGTCGAGCGACTGGCACTTCGCGAGCCGTTTGAGCCGGACAAATAGCGTGGGAGCCGGAATGAGAGCTGCCTACCGCCCCATCGCCGCCGTGAGCAACTGCGCCGCTTGCACCCAGTTGGCTTCCTTGTCGCTCATCACCGCCGCACGCCACTTGCTGTAGCTGTTCACTTTGTTCAGTGCGGAAAGCGATGTGGACTGCGCCGAGCGATCGCCATGGAAGTACGCTTTGGCTGCGGCCTCTTCGCCAACGCTCGTAACAAACGCGGTCGCCAATTTGAGTTCCGCGCGATAGGCACGCCCCGACCCAAGTTTTTGCTCACCGAGAATGGCCTCGGTGAAGTACTCGGTAATGCCTTCGTTCATCGCGTGCCCGAACGCGCTGGCGAACGCTTCGCTCGAATTGAAGTGCACCGCTTCGTGGATGATCACTTCGAGCGTGGCCGAGCGCTGTTTGAGCTCGATGGAGTTGTTCGCGCGATCGGTGTAGCCCGGCACGTCTTTCACATCGGGCATGTCCGAATGCGACTTCGCGTACTTCGCGTAGCGGTATTCGAACACTTTGGGATCGTCCACCGACACATGTCCGGAAATCTTCTTCAGGGACTTCGTGTCGATGTACTTTTTGAGTGTTGCGCTCGCGGCGAGCGCCGCGTCGACATTGCCCGCAATCGACTCATCGATCAGTTCCGTGGTCTTGTGTCCCGAGAGCGCGGGCGCGCGTCGCACCGTGTTCGCGTCGGCGCCCGTCGCGAGCGACTGCTGCTCGACATGCGCGAGCTCGTGCGCAATGAGATCTCGCCCCGCGTTCGTGCCCGGCGCATACTGTCCAGCCGCGAACGCGATGTTGTGGCCCGACGTGAACGCGCGTGATTGGAGTGCGTCGTTCGCGCGCGCAGCCTCGGGCGTGTTGTGCACGCGCACGCCGCTGAAGTCGTCGCCGAAGCGGGATTGCATGAACAGCTGCGTGCTCCGGTCGAGTGGGTGACCGGGCGATTGCAACGCAGAGTGCACACTCGGCGGTGCTGTGCGCGGGGAACGGGAAACGCCCGTTGAGTGGGGAACGTCGACACCGCGCGCTGATGTGGCCGCGACCACTCCGTTCGATGCCGGCGTCATCGCATCATTCGCGACACGCTCAGCCTCGCGCTCGTGATCGTGGCCCGATTCGCTGACCGCGAGTTGTCGATGCGCGACCATCGGCTGGAGCGCAAGTGTGTTCCACCGCGGATTCGTGTTCGCGATATCGCGCGTCGGGCGCGCTGCGGCGCTTGCCGACTCGGCGTCGGGATCCGGTTTTGAACGGTCGCGTGCAGAGAACATTGGCAGGCCTGATCGGTGATTGGATCGCCGCGTCAGTTGAACACGCGCACGATACTGCGGATCTGATCGAGAATTGCCGTGAGCATCGGCACGGTGGCTTTCGACAACTTGCTCTCACCGTTCTTCACCTTGTCGATTTCCTTGCGCAAAGCGCGGTCCATCGACTCATGAAGTTTCGTGAGCGGAATCTCTCCGTTGAACATCCAGCGCAGCGGCATGTCCTGGCCCGCCTTGATCTTGATGTAGTCGTCAACCATCTGCCTGAGGAATGCGTCTTCGAGTTTCCCGCTCCACTCACGCCACGCCTTGAACTCGTACAGGGCACCTTCGATCCACGCATCCCACCGCCGATCACCGTTGGCATCGTCTTCGCCGACTTCGAGCTGCAGGTTGCCGGTCCACAGCTTTCGGCGCCCGATGTATCGAAGAATGAATTCACCGCCTTTCGTCTTGGTGCGCTGGCTGGCCATTTCTTTGAGCGCCGTTTGATATCCCACAATACGCCCGGCCGCCATGAAATAGATGTTGTTGATCAGCTCCTCGGCGATGTCGTCAGAGTATCCGTAGGTATAGCAGTAATCGAGAATCTGACGGAGTGTCGTGGCGCTGACGCCTTGTTCCAGGACGCGGGCGACCATCTGCCGATTGAGGTCGCTCTTCGCCAGGTTCGGATATCGCAGCAGGATCGTTTCCGGCTTGTCGGGGTCGACCGTCGCGACATCAAGTGCTCTCGAAATATCTGTGAGCCCGAACTTTTCACCATAGTCGTGGATGAGCGCTGCAAGTTGTGCGAATCCCGGCACCTTGGGCGACAGAAATGGTGATTCTTTCGTGATCTTCTTCGCCGAGTCGAGCACCTGAGTTGCCTGCTT
>JAYUWD010000477.1:0-9459 GCA_043753735.1 Gemmatimonadaceae bacterium | reverse complement strand
CCGCGTCCCCGTTACGCCACGTGCTTTCGCGCTGCCGACGAATACGATGCGATCGCCGCGAATGCCAACATCGCTGGTGCGCGGCGCTGTGCCGGTTCCGTCGACAAGACGCCCCCCCGTGATCAGTACATCAACGTTCTGCCGCTGCGTGCTGCGCGCCCCAGCGGTAAAAGCGCTACGGCCCGTCCGCAGCGTGCTCCAGTGGCTGCTTGCTGCGCGTCGCGGAAAGGCGTTTTCGGAGCAACCACGGCGGGGCTCCACCTGTGCGCAGGTCGATGACGTTTCGCGAAAACCCGCAGCTATCGCGGCAGTTGCCACCAGCGGACGCGGTCCATGTCTTCCAGCGCCGCGATCCGCGCTCTCGCCACCCAATGGCACGGCCCCCCCGTGTGCGATTTCACCAGTCATCACGCACAGCACCAGCGCATGCAAGCCACTGCGCAGCAGCATCCCTCGAATTGTAGTCATTCGCGAAACTACCCCCACGACACGTCGACAACAAACCGCGCGACGATTCTCAACGCTCCAGCGCCCACGCAAGCAGTGCCAATGATCCGCCGTGATACGTCGCGTATTCGACAATAGCGTCGAGCACCAATCCGACATTGTGGTCGTGATTCTCGAGCGGCTCTGCCTTAGCACGACGAAGACGCCCCGCGAATATTCGCGAGGCGTCTTCGTCTTCCGTTTAGCCACATGCATCCGTTTACACCTCGACGGGGTTGCCACTCGTAGCCATCCCGCGTTCAACTCAATACGTCATGATCTCGGCATACGCCGTACGGAACGTCTCCACCTGCGGAAGAATCGCATCCTCAAGGCTTGGCGCGTAACCGACAAAGGTGTCCGTACTCGCCACCCGCTTGACCGGCGCGTCCAGCCACGAAAAACAATCGTCCGCAATACGCGCAGCGATCTCTGCACCATAACCCCACGAAATCGAATCTTCGTAAGCGACGATCACGCGTCCCGTCTTCTTCACGCTCGCGTACACCGCTTCGTGGTCCCACGGCGACAGCGTGCGCAGATCGATGACTTCCACCGACGGGCCGCCCTCTTCGGCGATCTGATTCGCGGCGACCAGCGCGCGCTGCACCGTCGCGCCATAGGTCACCAGCGTTACGTCAGTCCCTTCACGAACCGTGCGCGCCTTGCCGAACGGAATCATGAAGTTGGGACCCGGATAGCGTCCCTTGTTGTACGTCTGACGATAGAGGTGCTTATGCTCGAGAAAGATGACCGGATCTTCGCAACGAATCGCCGTGCGCAACAGCCCCGCGGCGTCAAGCGCGCTGCTCGGACACACCACGCGCAATCCGGGCGTGTGCGTGAACAATGACGCACCCGTCTGCGAATGGTAGATGCCACCGCGAATGTAGCCACCGTAGGTTGTGCGAATAACGATGGGGGAGCTGAACATGTTGTTCGAACGCCACCGCATCGTCGCGAGCTCGTCGCGAATCTGCATGTACGCCGGCCAGATGTAGTCGAAGAACTGCACCTCGACAACCGGCTTGAACCCGCGATGCGCGAGACCAATCGCCCGTCCCACGATATTTGCTTCCGCGAGCGGTGAGTTGTACACGCGCGTGCTGCCAAAGCGCTGCTGCAATCCCCACGTCACCTTGAAAACGCCGCCCTTGCCTTTGACTTTGCCAAGTTGTTCTTCACGCGATACGTCGGCCACGTCTTCACCGAATACGAGAATGCGCTCATCACGCGCCATCTCGTCTTTCATGCACGTGTTGAGCAGGTCGACCATCGTCGTCGGCTCGCCGGCAAACTGCGGATCGTCTTCCGTGTCGAACTGCTCGCCCGTCGGATCGACGTCGGGGGAGTAAACGCCATAGTGCACCGTGCTCGCCGCAGGCTGCGGCTGCGACAAGGCATCGTCGGTTGCCGCAAGAATCTCAGCGTCAACCTCTTCACGCATCGCCTCGAGCTCCGCTTCAGTCGCAATGCCTTCGGCGAGCAGCATGCGCGGAAACGTTGTGATTGGATCACGCAAGGCATCGGCATCCCGCTCTTCTTTCGGACGATAGAACACTTCGTCATCCGACAACGAATGCGAATACGGACGGATCACCTTTGCATGCACGAACGCCGGTCCTTTACGCTCCCGTGCATACGCCACCGCGCGCGTCATCGCATCGTACGATGCGAGCACATCACAGCCGTCCACTTCCTGGATGTACAAGTCAGGGAAACCGGCAACGAGTTTCGAGATCGATCCGCCCGCGGTGTTCACCTCCACGGGGACCGAGATCGCGTAGCCATTGTCTTCGACGAGATACACGATCGGCAGCTTGAGATTGGACGCTGTATTCAGCGATTCCCAGAACTCGCCTTCGCTGGTCGTGCCATCACCGGTCGTGACGAGCACGACTTCATCGTCCGCAAAACCTTCCGTGATGCCAAGTGCCTTGGCCCGCACGATCGCCTCCGCTGCCCCCACCGCCTGCAAAAACTGCGTACCCGTGGGAGACGACGCCGACGCGATGTTGAACGCCTTGTGCCCCCAATGACTCGGCATTTGGCGCCCACCCGAGTTCGGATCGATTGCGGCACCAACGGCACTGTACAGCATCTCGTTTGGCGTCATGCCGAGCATCAGGCAAAGCGCGCGATCACGATAGTAGGTGTAGAACCAGTCGTGGCCGGAGCGGAGCACCAGTCCCGCAGCGCACAGCAACGCCTCGTGGCCGGCGCCCGAGATCTGAAAGAAGATCTTGTTCTGGCGCTTGAGCTGTATCTCCTTGTCGTCCACTCGGCGGGACATGTACATGACGCGATACACGCGCAGCAGCTGCTCGCGGGAAAGCGGCAACTCGGCTGTGGTGTCTTTGCGAGTGGGAGTCGGGCGGGTCGTAGTAGCCATCGATCGGAGATCTCGGGGTGACGGTCAGAGGCGAAAGCTAGCCATCCGTCCGAGAGGAAGTAGCTGTGGGGGGCATCCCGCCCAGTATTCGTTCGAGCTTTCCGGTTTGACGAAGTGAGTCGTCTCCTTGGCGGGATCGCTGGTTGACAGATAGCGCGACCGTCGGGAACATGCTAATCGTCTGTTCGATCCCTCCTGCAGTTGCACTACCTGCCCCGGCCACATTCTCCCAAAATCATGCACGCGCCCACTGCCCCGATGACGCCTACGACCGGCCACTGCATTTTCTGTGATCTCATGCGCGGCGCGGCCGAAGTGTCGGTCTGTTACGAAGATGCGACGGCCATCGCGTTTCTGGATATTCAGCCGGTCAACCCAGGGCACGTGCTCGTCGTGCCGCGTGAACACTACGAGACGCTGAATGACATTCCCAAGGCCGTCGGACTGCATCTCTATCAGGTCGCAACGAAACTCATTCCAGTCGTGCAGACCGCATCGGGCGCGACCGACATGAACATCGTCGTGAACTCTGGCGCCGCCGCAGGACAGAATGTGATGCATTACCACATTCACCTCATTCCGCGTCGCGCCGACGACGGTTTTGATGTCCCGTTGCCATTCCCGGGCTCGCAGATGCCCAATCGCCAGCAGCTCGACGCGATGGCCGCCCGCATCGGAAGCATGTTGCGCGATCCGCTTCGCAAGGACGGCATGAAGCAGTAGCTGACGATCAACCTCTTGACCAAAGGCGGAACGCAACCCTAACATGGTGATGAGCGACGATTGCCTTGTGCATTTGCTCGCTCTCGCGTACGGAACGGCTGCGTGATGCAGTTGTAACATCTGTCGTAGTAGTGGTTTGTAAGCTTCTACCGTGTTTGCTCCCCGTGCTTGCTGCGCCCTCTCCACCCGGTTTGTCAAGGAGGATGATGCGCTCCACCCGTGGTTCATCTCGCACGCGCTGCTCGGCGCGTGATCGGCGCCCCCGACGCCGCGGCGTTTCCACCCGGTCAACGCGCCATCGGGGCCTCTGCTCCTCGACCCGCCCCGCGTTCCAATACATCATCGCCATCCGCCCCGACGTGAGGTCATTTGCCTCCGTCGGGGCGTCGTCTATGTGGGGGCTTTGACGGTGGCTCGACAGTCCAACCTCAAGCTCGCGCGAGGCGGCGCCGGCCGAGCCCACCCCTCAAAACGCAGCGCAGTGCGCGCGCGCGGGAGCAGCGGTGCGGCCAAACGGTCAGGGCCAAAGCATCTGGTGAAGCTCCGCGCCGGTGGCGTGGTCCATACGTCGCTCAAACGCGCGATGCGAAGAGCCGCACTGCGCGACTGCGGCCAGCGCTGTGTATACTGCGCGACTCATCTCGATCAACACACCGCCACGCTCGACCACGTTCTTCCACTCGCGCGCGGTGGCGCTCACGATCCTGGCAACCTTGTGGTTGCATGCGGGCCGTGCAATCGGCTCAAAGGCGACCTGTTTCCGTTCGAGTTTTTTGCGCGACACCCGTGGGCCGGCGCAAATTTCCTTCGCTACGCCCGCTCGGTCCATCGCGCTCTCAAGCGCGGTGCGAGACGTGCAGTAAGCTTGGCATTTGCGCGCAACGACGCGGTAGCTGCATGAGGCGAACATGAGCTAGCGCGCACAAATTTTCCCTTTATCCGAACGATACCATGCGGTGGACTCCCGGCGGGCGCAGCGAGAATCTCGAAGATCAGCGTGGAGCATCTCCGGGAGGCATGGGGGGCGGAGGGCGAGGCTTTGGCGGGGGCGGGCGAATCGGCATCGGCGGGATCGTGGTGCTGGTCGTCCTCAGTCTCGTCTTCAAACGTGATCTGGTCAGCGACGCTATCGGGCTCGGCGGCGGTTCTCAGGTGCCCGCATCGGCGACGGGGGCTAGACCGCCCGCCTCGAGCAGCGTGCAGGAAGACTCGCTCGTCGACTTCATGTCCAACGTCCTCGACAGCACCCAAACGACCTGGAAGCGGCTAATTCCGAACTACACGCCCGCAAAGCTGGTGCTCTTTCGCGAAGCGGTTCGCTCGGCATGTGGCACCGCCGAATCGGCCTCGGGACCGTTCTACTGCCCTGGGGATCGTAAGGTGTATCTCGACCTCGGTTTCTTCGACCAGCTCAAGCGGCAGTTCGGGGCCCCCGGTGATTTCGCACAGGCGTATGTCTTGGCGCACGAGATCGGGCATCATGTGCAGAATCTCGTTGGCACCGAGCGCAAGATGCGGGCGGCACAGCAGGACAATCCGTCGGCACAAAACCGGCTCTCCGTCGCGATGGAACTCCAAGCCGACTGCTACGCTGGCGTGTGGGGTTTTGGCGCAGCGAAAGCTGGACAGCTCGATTCTGGTGATCTCGACGAAGGGCTCAACGCCGCCGCCGCCGTCGGTGACGATCGATTGCAGAAGAATGCAACCGGTCACGTGAACCGGGATTCGTTCACGCACGGATCGTCCGCCGACCGACGCGCGTGGTTCAAACGCGGCTTCGATAGTGGGGATCCCAATCGCTGCGATACGTTCGCGGAGATTCGATGACCCACGATGCGCGCGAGCGTGACGTCACTGCTCGCGGAATCACACACTGCGGTGTGCTGGAGGAGATGCGCTGGCCCGATGTGCGCGACAGCAAGTGGCCGGTAGCCGTCATGCCTTGGGGCGCGACGGAGCCTCACAACACCCATCTGCCCTATGGCACGGACACGATGCTCGGCAGAACCGTCGCTGCGCGCGTGGCGCGGGTGTGCAATGCGCGTGGTGTCGGAATCATGGCGCTACCCGCAATGCCCTTCGGCGTGAACACGACGCAGCTTGATCTGCCGCTCACGTTGAGTGTGATGCCGAGTACGCAGCTGATCGTCTTGCGCGATGTGATGCGCAGCCTCGCGCCTCACGGAGTCCGCGCACTGGTGCTGCTCAATGCGCACGGCGGCAACGAACTCCGGGCACTGGTGCGCGAGTTGCACCCGGAAGCGCCGATGCTACTCGCGATCGTCAACTGGTGGCAGGCCGCCGATGCATCGCTTTTTACCGATGCCGGTGATCATGCGGGCGAACTCGAAACCGCAGCGATGCTGCATGTGGCCCCGGAGCTGGTGAGCGCGCCGAACACGTGGGGCGATGGGAGGGCCAAGGAGAGTGTGTTCGAGGGCGTACGACGCGGCTGGGCGTGGATGCCGCGTCGATGGACACAAGTCACCGCCGATACCGGCGTTGGTGATCCGCGTGCGGCAACGGCAGCGAAGGGCGAGCAGTTCTTGGCTCAAGCCGTCGAGCGGATTGCGGCATTTTGCACAGAACTCGCCACGGCCGAGGACACAGAATTGTATCGCGAACGCAGTCCCTGATTGAGAGAGGTGGCCGAGTGCGGCCGGACGAGCTATCGTCTTGCCGTCATCACTCCACGGTTTGCCAAGCTGCGAGAAGCCGTGCCCACTTTCTATGGAGCAACAAGCATGCGCTCACGTTTTCTGGCGTTCGCCTCCCTCTGTTCATTGGCCGCCTGCAAGGGCGGCGACGCTACGCCGAATGCCGACACCAGTGCCGCGGCAACCACCGCCGCCGCACCGATTGCTCCGACCGTTGTCACCATCTCGGCCAAAGACTTCTCCTACGAAGCGCCGGACACCATTCAAGCCGGTGCGGTGACGCTCAGGCTTGTGAACAATGGCGCTGAGCTGCACCACATTCAGCTGCTCAAGCTGTCGGACGGTAAAAGCTATGCAGATCTGGTGGCTGGCTTCAAAGCGATGAAGCCCACTGATGCACCGCCGCCATGGATTCACGATGTCGCGGGTCCGAACTCCCCGCTGCCTGGCGGCGGAGAGTCCCAGGTCACCGAGTCGCTGGAGCCGGGCAACTACGCAATCGTCTGCCTCATTCCAAGCACGGACCACGTTCCGCATATGATGAAAGGGATGATGAAGTCGCTGACTGTCGTTCCGGCCACGGGCGCAGCCGCGTCGCTGCCGACTGCCGATATCACCGTATCAATGTCGGACTATGCGTGGTCCGTGACGCCTGAAATCACGGCGGGCAAGCACATCATCAAGATCGAGAATACCGCCGCACAGTCGCATGAGATGTTCATCGCAGCGCTCGCGCCGGGCAAAACGGCGGCGGACCTGGCCGCGTGGGCCGAGAACATGACAGGCCCGCCACCAGCCAAGCCAATAGGCGGTATCTCGGGCATGGCCAAGGGCGGGGTCGCATACGTCCCCGTGGATCTTGCGCCCGGCGAGTACGGCCTGTTTTGCTTCCTGCCTGATGCCAAGGACGGCAAGCCACATGTCGCGCACGGCATGCTCAAACAGTTCACGGTGAAGTAGCCGACGTCGCAGCGCACAGCGCGGCTCCAAAAAGAAAACCGGCGTCGTCGCAAGAGTTCGCGACGACGCCGGTTTTTCGTTGGCGCATGGAAAGTCTACGGAACTGGTGACTCGGGAAGCAGAGTAAAACGCGCGTACTGCTTTTTGTTGATGTACAGTCGCGCCGCTGCTTTCAGCTGGTCGTTGGTGAGTGAGTTGATTAACGATGGATACTGCACCGTTGCGCGTTGGTCGCGCCCGTCCTCATCGTGGTCGCGCATCCAGTTGAGCCACGATGCGTTCTGCTTGGCCGACGTCTCGTAGTTCCGGAGGAAAATCTCCTTGATCTTCTGCAGGTCAGCGGCAGAAGCCCCGTTTGTAGAGACCGAATCGAGCACCGCCCACATGCGCGTCGTAAGTTCGCCAACGCGTTCCGGTGCGGATCCGAAGCTGACGCCAAGTGTGTAGCGCTTGTACGGGATCGAGCTGCCACTGGCGCTGACGTTCACGCCATACGTACCACCCTTCTCTTCACGAATCGCTTCGCGCAACCGAATGTCGAGCAACTCGCGCAACGCAGTCAACACGAAACGATTCTCCCACGAGTAGTCGAAGTCGCCGTAGAACTGAAACACGCTCTGTGCCTTGGGCTCGGTGCCTTTGCGAACCGTGCGTTCCGTGATGCCTTTCGGTGAACGGATGCCGCGATCCTTCCACTTGGAGACCCGTCCATCGGTGGGGAGGGCAGCGATCCACTGTTCGATCGACGGCTTGAGCGAATCAAGTTTGAAGTTGCCCACGAAGTAGAAGGTGAAGCCGCTCGCGTCAGCGATCCGACCGCGATACAGATCGTACGCATGGCGGATGTTGACTGAATCGAGCAGACCCATGGAAAGCAGTCGTTCGCGTTTGTCGTAGTTGGTCATGACGCGCTCGATCGTGTCACTGAACGCCGCGTCCGGAGAGTTGGTGCGGTTCCGGATGTTGGTCTGCAATGCCTGCTTGGTCACGGCAAAATTGAGCGAGTCGAAGCGTGGCGCTGTCATACGAAGCCAGAGCAGTTGGAACATCGTTGCAAGGTCTTTGGGCGACGCATTACCGCTCGCTGATTCGCCCGTCGTGCCAACGTTCACCGAAGCGTTGGCAACTTTTCCCGTCAGTGTCTTGGAAAGAGTGATCGGGCTGAAAGTGCCTGCGCCGGCGCTCGAGAGTCCCATGAATTGGGCATCCAGTTGATCGGCTTCGCTGAATGTCGAGCTACCACCAGCTCGGCGCGCCGTAAAGCGAATTTCGTCGTTCCGGAAATCGGTCGGCTTGAGCAGTACCCGAATACCATTGGATAGCGTCCATTCGGTGATCCCCGTTTCCGGCAACTCCCGACTCGATACCACACGCCCGGCTTTGGGCAACGCAGATACCAACGGTTTGTCGCTTGTCGAGTCGACGAACGCGACGAGGCTCGCACCCTTCACCTTGTCGAAGACGGCCAGCAGTTGTTCGCGCGTTGGCAGCGTCACGTCGGCACGTTCAGGGGCCGAAACCATCACCACGCGATTCTTTTTGGGCGTCCAGTCACGCGCTGCACGGTTTACATCCTCGATTGTGATTGCCGGAAGGATGGCCTTGGCAAGCTCCTGAATCGTAGACACCGAGGGTGCCGCCGCGTCGCCAAGGAAACTGCCGACATATTGGTTGGCAAAGCCCGGCGAGAGTGCCTTGTCCTGTTCGGCCACTTGCCGTTCGAGACCGCGCAGATAGTTGATCCGCGCGCGCTCCAGTTCGGATGCATTGAACCCGAAGTGCGACACGCGTTCCATTTCGAGCAGAACCGCTTCGAGCGAGGGAGCAAAGGCACTCTCTTTCACGATCGCAACTGCACTGGTAGCGTCGCGCGTTGGCACAAAACCGCCGCGTCCGACAAAGGCAACCTGAAAAGGCGCATTCGGTTGACGAGACAGCTCGCCCAGTCGGTCGCTCATCAACGCGGAATAAAGACTCGCCGTCAGCACGCGCCGATAATCACCAACAACCCGCACCGAGTCTTTGGGCAGCTTCCACATCACACTCACCGACGAGCCCTGGAATTCCTTGTCGGCAGCGATCGAAACAAAGGTCGTATCATGATCCGGCACGAGTGCGTACGACCGCGGACGGGCCTTTGCCGGTGCCTTGAGCGATCCGAACCGCTCCACGATCATCGCCTCGATACGCTTGGGATCGATGTCTCCCACGGCTACGATTGCCATCAAGTCGGGCCGATAC
>JAYUWD010000476.1:0-9464 GCA_043753735.1 Gemmatimonadaceae bacterium | reverse complement strand
ATGTACGTGGATAACTGTGGGAAATCCTGACGGTGCCTTATGCAGCGAAACGTTGATAAGTCTCCTAAGTGCTTAGCCAACAATGTTTTGCAGGCGCTGGATCAAAGCGCTTTGTCAGGTGCTCGTCGACACAGTCAAAATCTGTGCACCTGTCCACATGGATTTGACAACTAGCGGGCATTCCCTGGCGTCCTAGTCAAAGTCGATCTGAACAGGCACACAAGGTTAGCCAAACAGTGTCGCTATTCGGCCCCGGAAGACGACACGCCCTTCACCGCGGAGCGTCGGGGTCCACCCGCCCAACGGCACCCCGGATGCAGCCAGCGTTACCGTGAGCTCGCGCCCTGAGCTGGTCACCAGGCGGACCGGTGAAGCCGCGAGCTGCCATTTCGCCAAGAGAATCGCTGTCGCCACCGCGCCGGTTCCGCACGCCAAAGTCTCGCCTTCCACGCCACGCTCGAAGGTCCGGTATCGCCAGCGGCCGTCCTCCAGTGGTGAAACCCAATTCACATTGGCGCCCGCTGCACCAAGCGCCGAGTGATGGCGCAGCAATGGCCCGCGGTTCGCCAAGTCCACGGTGTTGACGTCTTCGCACAGGATAACGACGTGCGGAATGCCTGCGATGCTGAAGCCCACTCGCTGCTCGTCGGCCACTGGATCGATGCCGATGATCGGCTGGATTTCCGTCACTGGCTGAAGGTCAATTTCCGGCACGCCGTCCAGCATGCGGCCGCGAATTTCACCAGTTGGCGTCAGCAGACGAATTGATCCGCTGTTCGAAAGCCCGAGTTCTGTCGCCATCGTGGTCGAGCACAACGTCGCATTGCCGCACAAATCGGCGGGTGTTCCATCGCTGTTGTAGTAGTGGATGCGCGCATCGGCCCACGGAGCTGCCGGCTCAAGCACGACAATGCCATCCGCACCTATTCCATTGTTTCTATTGCAGATAGCTCGTACGACATCAGGTGATGTCAGAAGAGAAATTGCCGCATCACGCCCATCAAAGAAGACGAAATCGTTTCCCGAGCCCGTCATCTTGGCAAATGGGGTTCCCTTCAATGTGTCCGTACGAAAGCCACCTGTCGCATTCACCAAGCTCATCTCAGACCCGCCCCGTGATCGACCACCAGCGTAGGCGCCACACCATGAAGATCGCTTCGCGGACAATACCTTTCGACATCTTGGATTCGCCTTCAGTGCGATCATGAAAGACGATCGGAATTTCGACGAGCTTGAATCCCTTCTTCCAGGCCCGGAAACTCATCTCAATCTGAAAGGCGTAGCCATTGGACTTCACCTCGTCCAAAGCGATCGCTTGCAGCACTTCGCGCTTGAAACACCGAAAGCCACCTGTTGCATCGCCCAGCTGCAGGCCAGTGACCGCACGCGCGTAAATGTTCGCGGAGTACGAAAGCACGAGGCGAGACATGGGCCAATTGACGACGGAGATCTTCCCGTCGCGGTAGCGCGATCCGAGTACAAGGTCGGCGTCCCTTACCGCGGCCAAAAACTGTGTAAGGTGCTTCGGATCGTGGGAAAAGTCGGCATCCATCTCGAAGATGTATGCGTAATCCTGCGCCAACGCCCAAGCAAACCCTGCCAAATAGGCGCGACCAAGACCCTGTTTTCCAGGCCGGTGAAGCACGTGTACACGGGGATTCGTGGCGGCAAGCTCGTCCGCGAGCTTCCCCGTGCCATCGGGGGAATTGTCATCAACCACCAGCACCTCGAGCAGCGGATCCTGATCCAGGATCATCGGCACGATGCGGGTGACATTGTCGCTTTCGTTGTACGTCGGCACGATCACCAGCCCGCGTTCACCGATCGCGAGCGAGCCCCGTGCGGGCGTTGGGGTTTGACTCACGCAATGCTCCTCAAGCAACCGCGGTCGACAAACGCCGGTCCGCAAATGTTCCGATCACGATCAGCGCCAGCGCCATGGCCAGAGCTGCGAGTGTAAGCAAACGACCCCTTTCGTACGGTGCGCTCGCAAACCGGAGCGAGACTTTTTTTGCTCCCGACGGCAATGCTACACCGATCAGCGTGTAGTCGGCTCGTGCGAGCGCCGCAGATTTGCCGTCCACGGTGGCTGTCCATCCAGGGTAGAAGTTCTCCGATACGACGAGCGCGCTCCCGGCCGGTGCCAATCCTTCCAGCGTGAGATCGATCGCACCGGGATCGTACCGCGAGACCGTTACACCAAAACCGACGGGATCGGGCACCGCTGTATTCACAGGCTTCGCCGCGATCGTGGACGCCGAGTCAAAAATTGCCACCCGTCGTACGTCAAAAAGTGGATTCAATACCGTCGCCTTGGTTGCAACATCGCCCAGCTTCACGATGAGCGGCGCGATCCAGGCGGCGGGATGGTTGCCAGGGAGCTGGTACAAATACGTCATCGTTCCCGCCGCGTTCCGCACCGGACCAGCCACGAGCTTTGCACCTTGAAACGGGAGGCCGTTGGCGTTGGTGTAAAAATACCGCGCGTTCGTGAGCGACCAGAAATTCGGGTTGGCGATCGACTGATATCCTTCGTTCTTGCCATACAGCTCCTGAAATCGACCGAGTTCATTGCCATGATACCCAAGCACGCCACGAACCCCGTGCTGCATTAGCGCGTCACCGGAAATAAACGGATCGTGCGGGGCCATGTTGTCGCTGAGCGGCAGCGCGATCACCCGACCGGGTTGCGGCTGCGCCTTGATATACCTGATGATCGCGTCGTCGGCGTAGAGCTCGGAGGCGCGCGCGGAGAAGAGCCAGTAGTGGCGTTCGATGCTCCAGAGGTCGAGGGCGACCACGCCAACCAGCAACCAACCGGCGCGTGACGCGGTCACGGATCCGCGCGCGCACAGAAGCATCACACCGAGTGTCAACAGTACGAACGCGGCAGAGCGCCAAGCGCCTACTACCACATTCGTCGCGTTGGCCTGAATCGCATCGCCCCGCTGATCGCCGAGCAGCGACATGGCAAAGTTCGTCAGCGCGCCAGTCGAGGCGATGATTGCGACGATGATTGCAAAGGCACCCCATCCGATCGCGTATCGCACGGTCGTTCTTCCGGCGAGCACCCTTTCCGATCCAAACGCTGCCAACACCGACAGCGAAAAGGCCGTGACATAGAGAATGGTGCTAGGCGCTCGGAAGAACTTCGACCCCGGGACGACTGCATACACGAGTTGGTAGAACGGCGTGTTGCCGCCCCAGGCCCATAGGAGCGACCCGATAGAAACAAGCAGCCAGAACCACGCATGGATACGATGGCGATTGAGGAGCCCGCCGCCAAATGCAAACAGCGCCAGCACGAGCACCGCGACCCCGACATAATCGCTGTGTAAGTGAATGCCGTTGCGTCCCCAATAGTTATCAAGAATCCCCGAGAACTGTGGAAGATAACCGTTGATGGTTTCTTCCAGGGGAAACGAAAAGCTTGTTGCATACTCGTAGCCTTTGCCACCGGCACGCGGTGACCACTCCACGTACTCGCGAACAGGCAGATACTGAACCGCGCCCATCGCGGCGCCAAGGAGTACTGCGCCCAGCGCGAGTCCCAAGCGCGTGAAGTTGGGGCGCGGCGAAGTCGCGGTCGCTGACGCCCCGTCATTGGTGACGGCGAGCGGTCGGAGCGTCAAAAGGAGCGCGAATACAGCTGCAGTGATCAATAGGTATTGTAGCAGCTGCGGGTGCGGCGAAAGTACTGCGAGGCCGATCACGAGCGCCAATGAACCCCACGCAGCAACCTGGCCGTCCCGCATGGCGCGAATCAACGCCCAAAGTGTCGCCGGGAGCAGCGCGCTGACGAACAGTTTGCCGTCATGACCGGGTGACGCATATGACGCCACGGCACCGCTCAGCAAATACGCAACAGCGCCGATCAGTGCGCTTTGCAACCGGACACCCGCAGCGCGAAGAAAGCCGAACGTAAAGACGCCGGCCAATACCATGTGGATGACAAAGCCCCACGTCATCGCGATGTCGGTCGGCAATATCATGCGAAGCAGAAACGTCGGATAGAAAATATCGCCATGCATTGCGGCCACGTACGGCATGCCGCCGAACTGGAACGGATTCCAGAGTGGAAATCCATGCCCTTCGCGAAGAGACCGCGCGGCGAATTCCCGAAACGAGTATCCGGCGATGTACTGGTCGGAGTGTGGATTGACCAGGAATGCGCCACCGAGGGCGGGCCACGCGAGCAGCAGCGTGACCACGCCACAAACGAGCGCTGCCCACACCAGGGGGAAGCGCGGTGCCGTTTCGTTCGCGGCCGTCGCATCAGTTCGAGCCATCAAGTGCGGTGAGAATGAACAATGGATCGCGTGCGCGACGATGACGTCAGCTGACGCGGCGTTCGGCTGCTCGCGCTGTGACCGCGGTGACCAGCAAAGCGATCAAACCTGGCAACACTTCAACGACCGTGAGCCAGACGCGGGAAGCAAGCGAGAGAAACGTCGCGTCGGCTTGCGGAGCAAGACCAAAGGTGAGCAATAGCCAGACGATCGCGCCTTCGCGAAATCCGATCCCGCCAGGTGCGAAAATCACGAGGTAGCCCACCAGATACGACGCCGTGTAAACTGCGATGAACATAGCGGGGGCGCCAGCAACGTGCGGCGAAGTCCCTTCGGCGAAGACGCGAAAAGCGAGGCCATAGCCTACCCACGACAGCGCGTGCAATGCGGTGACAAACCACAGTGTGCGTGCTGGCAGCTGTCGTTCAGGCGGCGGAACTCGTCGCCACGTCGAGGCGCGTAGCAGGAGAGGTGGCAGCAGCCGCGGCAGCAACGCCACGCCGATCAAGAAGCACACACTGAAGATCACGGAAGCGGTGCGAAGCCACGGTGCGAGGCGATCCATTTCACTGGCGCCCGCGATCGCGATGACGCCAAAGCCAGCGCCCAGGTTCAACAGAGCATTGAGCAGCGCCGCACCTGCGGCCGACACAGCTGGTATCCCTTCGCGCTGAGCGAGTACTCCCATTGCGCCGATCGACCACACTTTGCCCGGCAGATATTTGCCGAGGTTGGAGATGGTCCAGATTCGGATTGCAGCGCCGAAGCGAAGATCACTTCCCCACCCTGCCAGCAGGATCCGCCACGTCTGAATGAGCATCGCGTGGACCGCGAGCACCATTGCGGAAGACAGCGTGATCCATCCCCACTGCAAGACGGCGTCGTGCGCGATCGCGGTCAGCGCTTCCCACTGCCTTGCGACTTCGCGTGCGGCAAACGCCAGCGTGGCAACGAGGAGGATGAGCTGCACGACCTTCCACCACGACTTTCGAGACGACGTTGGCCGCACCGGCGAGTTCGATCTCCACTCGGTCACGTCGCACCGTGCGTGGCTTGTTTATAGATGTCCGCGTACCGAGCAGCGACGACAGCGGGCGCAAAGTTGGCGAGCATGGCATCGTGGGCCAGCAAGCCACGGCGCCCTGCTTGATCGGGCACATTGATGAGTGCGGCAAGTGCAACGGCGAGCGCGGAGACGTCGCCGGGGGCGACGAGCGCACCGCCGGCATCGGCGCGCACGACGTCGGTCAACCCACCGGATGCGTACGCGACGACCGGTGTTCCGCACAATTGTGCTTCAACGGCCACGAGACCAAGCCCCTCTTCGGTAGCGGGCATGGCAACGCAGCTGGCCCGTTGGTAGAGTGGCACCAACCCCGCCTGGGTGAGCAGAGCATGCCAGCGCACGCGTGAGGAAATGCCGAGTGCTTCTGCACGCGCGCGTAATGCGATCGCATCCGGCCCATCCCCGACGACATCGAGTGTGGCGTGGGCGAGGGCAGGCATCGCGAGTGCATCGAGCAGCGAGGCCAACCCTTTTTGCGCGTTCAGCCGACCCACAAACAGAATGCCGTCACGCGCAGCTCCCGATGCATCCATTGTGAAGTGCCGAGTGTCGACCGGCATCGGTGCAACGCGCACGCGGGCGTTGGGCGCAATGCGCACGACCATTTCGGCCAGCCAGCTCGACACGACGGTGCAGACACTGGACTGATCGAGCACGGCGCGCATGAGCGGATGTGCAGCCGGTGTGGAGCGCGCGAGGCGGACATCCGAGCCGTGCATCGTCAGCACGATCGGTGGATGCCCCCGATCGAACGCGCGCCAGAGTGCGAGTCCGGCCGGAAACCACCAGTGCACGTGCACGACCTCGTACGGGTCGCCGGCGCGTCGAGCGTCCGACAACTTCCTTTTCACAGTGCGACGCATCGCGCGCAACAAACCCAGCAGCGCGAAGCGTCCAGCCCATGTGTCGCGGACCGCTTCGGCCATCGTGCCAGTGTACGCGAGCGTCATGTTCGTATCGCTTGCATAACGCACACGTTCTATCGAGACACCTTCGAGCATGCCGCGCTCAGCGAGTCCGACCGCGCCGGGAGCGATCACATCGATGCGATGACCTTGGGCCTGCAAAGCAACGGCGAGACGCAGCACAAACGATCCCGCCGCGTCACCGTCGAAGCGTGGTATGTTGTGCGTGACGAAAAGGGCTCGCACGCGCGCCGCGCAGCGCTAAAGTAGGGTCGTGGAAGCGCCGTCGCGCGGGGTTTCCGCGGCGACATCCATCACTGAACCCCGCACGTTGCTGGCCTCGAGTTCGCGGCGCAGCTCGCGCAGTTCAGCGCGCTGCTGCGCAATCTGCTCGCCAAGTATCCCGGTCGTGAAGAACATGGCGCCGAGCACGAGACAGGTCTGAATCACCGTCCAAACCGCGCGGATGCCGACGCCATTGATTGCCAGCACGGCGAGTGCGACAACGCCGGCGAGAAAGCCCACGAGAAACATCCCGGCGCCCAGCATGCCGAAGGCGAGCAGCGGTTTCTGACCGAAGCGCAACTCGAACCACACGGCCAGCATGTCCAGCACTCCGATCGGAATGCGCGACCACCCGAATTTGGAATGCCCCGCGTGACGTGGGTACAGCGGAATCGGCACTTCGGTGACGGTGTAGCCCTGCGCCGCGGCAAGCACGATCATGTACCGATGAAAATCGGGGCGCATCGGGAGCGCTGCCATGATCTCGCGCCGATACGCTTTCACGTTGTTGAGATCACGCACGGGCACGTGGAAAAGCGAGCGGCTCAGGCGATTGTAGATGCCCGAAACGAACGCTTTTTCGTACTCTCCCTGCTTGTAGCCAGTGACCATATCCGATTCGTCAACGAGAATCGGTGCGACGAGGCGCGGAATATCTTCCGGCTTGAATTGCAGATCGGCCGGATAGAACACGAGCACATCGCCGCGCGCGTGGAGATAGCCGGTACGCAATGCTTCGGCGATACCCCGCTGTGCACGATGGCGCACGGGGCGCAGAAACGAATATTGATCCGCAAGCTTCTGCAGCAAATTCCAGCTGCCATCGGTCGAGCCGTCGTCGATGACAATGACTTCGTAGCGCACGGCCTGATCGCGCAACATTTCGGCACAGAGTTCAACAAAGAGCGGAAGATTCCCGGCCTCGTCCTTCGCGGGAACCAGCACGCTGACGTCGATCGCACGCGTGAGCGCCGAGAGCGATGATGTACTGAAAGAAAGCGCAGTCACCTATTGCGGATTAGATGCGCTTGCGCATGCGCGCCGGCAACACACCCAACTGGTCGCGATACTTGGCCACGGTGCGGCGCGCGATCTGCACGCCGGTCTGCTGCAGGATTTCGACGATCGCCTGGTCGGTGAACGGATTCTTCGTATCTTCGCTGGCCACCAGTTTTTGAATCTGATCCTTGATGCCGCGCGCCGAGACGTCGTCGCCGTCGTTGGTCGACAGACCGGATGAGAAGAAATACTTGAGCGGCAGTACCCCGCGTGGTGTCTGCACAAACTTCTCGTTGGTGACGCGACTGACCGTGGACTCGTGCATGCCGACGGCTTCGGCCACTTCTCGCAGCGTGAGCGGACGAAGAGCCTGCACGCCGCGCTCGAAAAAATCGCGCTGCCGCTCGACGATGTAGTGCATGACCTTGAGCATCGTCTGCCGACGTTGTTCGATCGCCTGGATCATCCAGTTCGCTGAATTCAGCTTGCTGGCGATGAAATCCTTGCTCTCCGTATCAAAACGCTTCTTGTCACGTGCAATCTCTGTGTACGCCCTGGATAATTTCAGGCGCGGCAGATTGCCGTCATTCAAAAAAATGTGATAGTTGCCATCGATTTTGTCGATGACGAGATCCGGAATGATGTAGTTGTCGCTGCCCGACGAGAACCGGAGTCCGGGCTTTGGATCGAGCTTGGCAATTTCGTCAGCCGCAGTCTGCACATCCTGCGCGATGACCCCGAACTTCTTGGAGAGTTCGCTCCAACGGTGGGCGATCAGCTCTTCGAACGACTCATCGACCAGGCGAAACGACAGCGCATCCTTTTGTCCGGCTGCACGTAGCTGCAGCAACAGGCACTCGCGCAAATCGCGCGCGCCCACGCCCGGTGGATCGAGATCTTGAATGATCTGCAACATCGCAAACAGTTCGACATCCGAAAAGGGCGCAACGCTATCGTTTTCTCGCTCTTCCGATTCTTTCTGGAGGAGTTCGTTCACCCCGTCGCGAATCGTTTCGAGCGGGCAGGCCAGATATCCGTCGTCGGAAATGTTTCCAACGAATTCGTCGGCCAGAAATGCCTGTCGCGGCGACAGATCGAGCAATGACAGCTGCTCAGTGAGATGATCCGACAGATGCCGAGTGTCGACGGTGACCGGTTCATACCAGTCACGCTGTTCATGCTCTTCGCGCTGGCCGCCAGTCTCGAAGCCGTCCAGCAGCACGGCCTCCCAATCGACTTCGTCGTCGCCGGTCTTTTCCGGCTCCGAGTCTGATTCGGCGACGTTTTCGGGCTCGGAAAGATTTTCAGGCTCCGCCTGTTCGTCTGGGTCTGGCGTTTCTTCGTCGTCCTCCGGCTCGACCAGTTCGAGGAAGGGATTGGTCAGCAGTTCCTGCTTCAGATGCTGCTGGAGGTCGAGCAACGGCATGTACAAGAGATCCATCGCCTGATACAGACGAGGATTGACCTTCATCTCCTGCCGCAACCCGGTGCTCTGTTGGAGACCCGTTCTCATTCGGTCACCACCTCCTCATCGGCTTCCGCGAAGCGCGCGCGAAGTCGCGCAGCCAGCGTTGGCCCAAGATAACTCTTAGCCACCGTCTCGTCATACACCAACTCACGAACCGTGCCAGACACTTTAACCTGCCCATCGAACATGATGTATGCACGATCGACGATGTCCAGTGTTTGTTCAACATTGTGATCGCTAATCAGCACTCCGATACCGCGATGACGCAAATCCGAGACAATCGACTGAATGTCGTGCACCGCGATCGGGTCGACCCCAGCGAACGGCTCGTCGAGCATCATGAACTTTGGCTGCGTGACGAGCGCGCGAGTGATCTCGAGGCGGCGACGTTCGCCACCCGAAAGCTGGAACGCACGACTGTGCCGCAGCCGCTTGATCCCCAATTCGTCGAG
>JAYUWD010000475.1:0-3124 GCA_043753735.1 Gemmatimonadaceae bacterium | reverse complement strand
GCCCCGGCTCAGCGTCGTAGTGCGGCGAATGGCTGCCTTTGAGAAAGCCCAGGCATTTGACGATGGACAGTTCTTTCGGGCGCGAATCGGTGGTGCCTTCGTCAAACCAGCACAGCGAACCCGCGCTCGCACCGCCCAGTACGACCCCCTGATCCCACGCTTTGCGCAGCACGACATCAATCCCCTGCACCTTCCAAATCGCCTGCTGATTGAGAGTGTTCCCACCCGAACAAACAATGCCGTCAACGGCAAGCAGCACATCGTCCCAGCTCTCGTTCTGCGACAAGCTTTCGATGAAACTGTTCTGAACCGACGCTTGAACGTTGAGCGGCGCGCAGTTCTTGTACCAGGAAATCGTACCGCCCTCGTTGTCCGCCGACGCAGTCGGCAGATACAACAGCTTCGGTCGCGCCTTGCCCGTCAATTCAGCCATGTAGCGAATGAAGGCTGTGTTGAAGCCGCCGCCGGCGATCAGGATTTTTCGCCCTGCGGGACCGGAAGTCAAATCTCCCGCCGCTTGGCGAATTGTGCGATGTGATCCGCCGCACGAAACGCGAGTGTTTGAATGGTCATGGTTGGCTGACCGCGCCCACTGGTCACGAAGGAACTGCCATCGACGATGAACAGATTTTTCACGTCGTGCGCACGGTGATACTTGTCCACGACACTCGCTTTGGGATCGTTGCCCATGCGCGCGGTGCCAAGCAGATGAACGGCGCTGCCCGGGTCATCGTTAATCGGGTCGGCGTAGACTTTGAGCGCGCCTGCAGCGCCGAGTAGTTCCATGGCGCGATCCTGGAAAAACTTGTACAGCCGCATGTCGTGCTCATGTTCCTTGAACGTCGTGCGGATCGCCGGCAGTCCCCACGCGTCTTTCAGGTCGGGATCGAGCGTGACGGAGTTGGTCGCGACGGGAAGCGATGTCGTATGGCCGTACGCCGCCGCTGAATGGGAGAACCAGTTGCGCGCGCGCGCCTTCCACGCGCCTCCCCAGTCGGGGCCATCGCTGGGCATCGAGAGCGTGCGAAGCATCGCCGCCAGATCCACACGCATGTCGATGCCGCCACCACCAAAAAACCCGAGCGATGAATCGGGGCTGTAATGCTCCTGAGTGATGCGCGTGACGACCGGTCCTTTATGTCCATGTACTTCGTGCTCGAACAGTCCGTTTGCGACCACGTTGCCGTTGAACATCAGATGCTTGCCGACCATGCCACTCGAATTCGCGAGACCGTCAGGGAAGCGGTTCGATTTCGACATCAGCAGAAGACGGGGCGTTTCGGCGCCGTTGGCCGAAAGCACGACGGCCTTCGCCCTCTGCACGACTTCCTTCTTGTCCTTGTCGAAATAAATCACACCCGTCACACGACCCGCGTCGTCGGTTTCGATCTTTCGCACGTAGCTATTTGAGCGCAGCTCGCACCGCCCCGACTTGAGCGCATCGGGGATCATCGTCCAGTTGGCCCCCGACTTGGCCCCCCACTCGCACGGAAACGCGAGACAGAAGCCGCAGTTGTGGCACGGCTGACGCCCCTTGTATGGGCGCGACAGAATCGCCATCGGTGCGGCTTTGGAGCTCCAGCCAAGCTTTTTGGTGCCCACTTCGAGCAGCACACCGGGACCGGTCACATTGAGCGGCGGCAGCGGATACGATTTGGAGCGCGGTGGTTCCCCGGGCGCGCTACTCGAATCACCGGAAACCCCCATCGCCTCTTCAACCGCCGAGTAGTAAGGCTCGAGCTCTTCGTAGGTGATCGGCCAGTCGGCAACGTCGGCGCCAGCGACCGCGCCAAGCTTGGAGAACTCGTTGAAGTCGATCGGCCGGAAGCGCCAGAAGTTGCCTGTGAAGTGCAACGTGGTACCGCCAACGGCGCGGGCATACTGCAAAAACTGGCGCTTTTCGGCTTTGGCGTCCGGCGTCTTCCGAAACGTTTGTGGTGACGTTTGGGGCTGATTCGTCCAGCGGTTGGATATGAACGCGCCGATCTCGTCGTGCTCCATGTCTTCGGGCGGCACCTCGCGCCCCTGCTCAAGCACCACCACATCAAAGCCGCGACTCGTGAGCTCGCGGGCCACGCTGCCCCCCGCAATCCCGGAGCCGATAATGACAAAGTCTACGGCGGTATCGGTCGGAAACGTCTTGGTCCCGTGGTTTTGCGTCTGGCGCATCAGAGCACCTTCCCGAGCAACATCTGCTGGTTTTCCGGCCGGTCATACCAGCCAAACGGCGGTTTCTGCTCCCACGTGTGCTCCTGCCCGATCACCTTCCAGCCCACAAAGTCTTTGTTGCCGCCGTATTTCGGCAGCGACAGAAATCCGGCAATGGTCGCAAAGCGCACTGCGCCAAAAAACTCCGTCTTCTCCATCCCCTTGAGCATTGCGTCCTGCTGTTCGGCGGTGAGTGTCGAAAACTTCGACGCGGCGCCGTGCTTTTTAATCACCGCCTTCGACAACGACGCCAGACCGGCAGCAAAGAGCGGCACCTGCTCGGCGGCGATTCCGCCTGGCTGCATCGCGTGATCGATGAAGTAGACGACGCCTGCTTCCTTGGCTCCCGGCGTGTCGTCCGTGGGAATGATGCGCGACGCGATCGCCTCGATTTCTGCGCCCTGATCGGCCGTGAAGTGTGTGAGCGTCTGCGGCACCGAAGCCGTATCATGCGTCATTGGCGTGATCGCACTCGCGCTGCTCTCCGCAGCCTTGGACGTCTCTTTCGCACAGGCCGCCGCTGTCAACCAGACAGCGCCCAGTGCGGTCAGTCCAGTGACAAACCCGCGGCGTGACACAGTGCGTTCATCGGGCATCGAATCGTTCATTCATCCTCGCAGCATAAGACGGAGGGCGGAAGTCTCCCACGGATACAGATCCGCAAGCGAACATAAGTCCCTCACCGGAGTTTCGATACGGCGCGCCACCCTGTGCCTCTGCTGGGCAGAACATGTCGACGCCTATGCGAATCCGCGAAGAAAATTCGACCAACCTCCTTCAGCGCAGTATTGTCCACGCAGCGATTCGTTGCTGTCGCCAGTTGGCCCAAGCACATGGCGTCTTCCACTTGGCGATGCCGCCTGCCGTTCCCCGTTTGTCCGGAGCTGTCGATGGAGAAGTTGAAGCGCATCTCCCC
>JAYUWD010000474.1:0-9517 GCA_043753735.1 Gemmatimonadaceae bacterium | reverse complement strand
CGCCGCTGTTGTTCAAGTCCACGTAAACCGCACCGTTGGAAAAGCCACGCTGCCCGACGCCCCACGCCGCCGCCATGTCCGTAAAGTGCAGGTTGCCGTCGTTGCGGAACACGTGGTTAGCCACGGGTACCTGCGGCATCTGTTTGAGCAGCGCGAGATTTTCCTGCGTAATGCCCTTGGCCAGCGATAACTGCACGGTCGCGTTGCCAACGAAATTGATGTAGTCGAGATCGTTCGGTCGGCGGAGAATCCCGCTGGTGATGAACAGGTCCTTCAGGCCGTCGTTATCGAGATCCGCGAACAGTGTCGACCAGCTCCAGTCGGTGGCGTATACGCCGGCCAGATAGGCGATCTCGCTGAATCGGCCGTCCCCGCGATTGAGCTGCAGCGCGTTGCGCGCATATTGCGGATGATACCCTGCCTCGAGACGGAGATTGAACAGGTTGAAGCTCTCGGCGTTGGCCGATGTCTTCAGCACATCCTCGCGCTCCGGCATCATGTCGGCAACAAAAATGTCCGGGCGGCCGTCGTTGTTGAAGTCGGCCGCATCCACGCCCATCGAGAACCGACTGGTGTGCCGCGTTGCGGTGGCAATCGTTTCGGTGAACGTGCCATTGCAATTGTTGTGATACAGGAAATCATTTTCCTGAAAGTCGTTGGCAACGTACAGATCCATACAGCCGTCGCCATCGAGGTCGCTGGCAACGACGCCGAGCCCGAACCCTTCGATGCCGCCGAAGATGCCAGCCTTGACACTGACGTCGACAAAGCGACCGCGATCGTTGCGATACATCCGGCCGCCACCCAGCGCACTCCGCACATCGCGCTTGAGCGCGGTACCGATCGCACGCTCGGTGTGCGTCGAATGACTCAACAGAAAGAGATCGAGATCACCGTCGTTGTCGTAATCGAAAAACGTGGCTTGCGTTGAGTAGCCAACGTGATCGAGTCCAGTTTCCTTGCTGCGATCGGTGAACGTGCCGTCACCGTTGTTCATGTACAGCACATTGCGACCGTGCATCGACAGGTAACTCACGGCCGACACATAGATATCAACGAGCCCGTCGCCATTCACGTCGGCCATGGTCACGCCGGTCTTCCACCCTTCCGGCCCGCCAACGTTCGCGCGGTCGGTGACATCCTCGAACGTGTAGTTGCCCTTGTTCAAATACAGCGTGTTCCGGCCAAGATTGGACGAGAAGTACAGATCCGGTAAACCGTCATTGTTGATGTCACCGACCGCGACCCCTCCACCGTTGTAGTAGTACAGGTAGTTGAGGATGTTGAAGTCCGGCGCCTCGGGTAGGTTGTTCGCAAAGCGCACAGCTGTTGACGCTGGCGTCAACAGCGCGAACATCGGGGCTACCGCGGCTACAACCGTCGCCGGCGCATCCGTGCTGGGCTTCGGTGCGTCCGTCGTGCCCTTGCATGCCGCCGCGACCACCATCACCCCGGCGATTGCATAACGCAACCGATCCAAAGCGTGCATCACCGCGAGGCGATGCGCACGGTGGGATGTGTCACGATCTTTTGAAGTATGCGCGCACCAACTTTCTGTCCTTGCGCCTGCCCCTGCGTGATCGAGCGACGATAATGAATGCCGCCGTACAGTCGGCTGATCGCCGCTTCTTCCGCTGCCGCGTTGAATGATGTGAACGAGCGCACCGGCAATCCGTATTCCGTTTCCGTCGAGTCGATGAACGCAAACGTGTCGCCGAACTGTTCGTTCATGACCACGGCCGCCGCAGTCGACACCACGCTGTGACCGCTGGTGTACTCAGGAAACGGCGGCGTCTGCAACAGCGGCTCCCAGCTCTCATCGATGTACTTGTTGATCACTGTTTCGGGACGAATGACATTTGTCGCATACTTTGCCTCCCATGCGCTCAGAAATCCGTCGGCGAGTGTGAGCGCCGTCCGCGCGTATGCATCCGCGCTGACAACAATGTTCGAATTCGACTGGCGTGCCGCGATTGACACAATGCCCATCCAGTGTCCGCCAGGCGTGATTTTTTTTGTTGCAAACATCGTGTGGCCCTGCACGTGCATCACGTACGGATTGCAATCCCAGAAGGCGGCGATGTTGCGCTGCTCCTGCGTGATCGCTCGGCCCACATCGTGCACTTCTTTCGCTTGCAGATAGAACGCGCTCCCGGGCAGCGTGTCCCAAGCCAACGGCGGCTCAGGGCGAAACTGACTCGAGGAGTCGAGTACAAACGGTCGCAACTTTCCCCAATTCGGCTCGACGGCATCCATGTACGCCGGCGGTGTTGGCACCCAGCGCCAGGCTTCCTTGCTGACCGAGTATTTGGGCATGCCGCGCATTTCCCTGTAGCTGTCCTTGCCTGCCCAGGCGATGATATGCTTGGCCACCGTGTCGCCGTATGCAATCGAACGCTCGTATACGTCACTTGGAATTCCGCTGTTCTTGTACTGCTCGTCGAGCGCGCGGCGCAGCGTATCCATCCGCGCCTTCGAAAAGGTGTACTGCGTGCCAACGGTCATCATCGCATGCACACCGGCGAGCGAGAGCGAATACTCCACGCCTGGAGCACGCGCGGGCACCGCTGTCAGTCCGTTCAGCTGGCCGGCCAGCGACTTGTAGGTCGTATCGGCCTGCCGCAGCACTTCGTACGCCGCTACGCTGCTGTACGCATACACGCGACTTGCCTGCGGTGGACTGAAAATGTCATACACGATCACAGCGGTCAGATCGTGAAATGCCGTATGCAAGGGTGTGGCATCGAGCGCCGAGATCGCGGCTGTCGGTTTCGCCTTCGCGTCAGCAAGCTTGAGGTACACGAGCGGCATCCCGACGATAAGAGCCACCGCGAGCAGAGTCGATTTCAGTCTCATTTGACCAGACGCGTTGAGTGAGGCGAGGACGAGCTGTTGATGCGGAAGAGGAGGGGACGATCGTTGTTGCGGACCACCATGATCAGCTCACCATTGCGGGTGCGAATGCGCCGGATGTCACGCGTCTGCCCCGGCACGACAAACCCGCTGCGCTTGGCGTCGATCGGAGTGAATGCACCCTTTCCATCAGCGTGCAGCACGAGTCCGTAGCTGGCGCCCATCTGTGCGATGTCAGGTTTGAAGCCGTCAAAGTTGCCACCGATAAGTAAATCCGGTTTGCCGTCGCCATCGAGGTCTTTCATCATCTCGGCGTAGACAGGCGCCAGCTGCGCTTCACGCGGCAATGGGATCAACGTGTACGTCCCGTTCCCATTGTTGCGCGCGAGCGCGGTCTCGAAGCTGTTGGCCGTCTTCACGATGGCGTCGGCCAGCTCCGCAGGTGGAAAAATGTCAGTGACAGTTTGCGTCGCGTAGTCCTTGTAGCTCCGGTAGCGCGCCTTGAGCGGTGGCACGGCGCGAATGAGATCGTCGCGCAGCGCTATTGGATAGCGCTTGCCCTGACTCACCGTTGTCAGAATCTGCTCGCTGAATCCGTTCTTGTCGAAGTCCTTCACGTACATGATCGTTGGCTCGGCTTCGCTCGCGTGCAATCGTCCGTTGAGACCGAGATTGCCCACGAGAAAGTCCACGCGACCGTTGCCCGCAAAATCGCCCGCAATGAGGCGGTTCCACCAGCCGTGACTCTTGTCGAGACCGGGGATCGTCATCGGTTGCAGTTTGCCCCCACCGAGGTTGCGGTACACCGTGATCGGCATCCATTCGCCAACGAGCACCAGGTCCACTTTGCCGTCGCCAGTCACGTCTTTCCATAGCACGTCAGTGACCATGCCGACATGTGCCAGCCCAGGCGCGACCTTCTCGGTCACGTTCGTGAAATGACCAGTGCCGTCGTTGCGCAGCAACATGCTTTCAGGATTGTAACCGTAACGCCCCGGCACCACGCGACCACCGACAAACAGGTCGATCTTGCCGTCGCCATCAAAGTCCGCGGCCGCGACGCGCGAACCGCTCACGGCTTCCAGTGGCAGATATCCGATGGCTTTGTGAAACTTGCCACCGCCATCGTTCAAGTACAGACGATCCTGCAGCGCGGGGGCAAGATCGGAGAAGTCGCTGCCGCCACTCACCACGTACAGATCGGGACGACCATCACCGTTCGCATCGAAAAATACCGCGCCCACATCTTCCGCAATTGAATCCGCCTCGAACACGCCGGGGTTCGTTCGCACGAAATGTCCATCGGCCTGTTGCAGCAGCAGCTGTCCCGGCTGTTCCTTGGCGCCGCCAAGATACAGGTCGTCAAGTCCATCGCCATTCACGTCGGCTACAGCAACCGCTGGCCCTTCGATCGATAGGAGCTTCGGAATGAGTCGCTCGCGATCGAAGTCGACAAAGTCGTTCTCATGATGCACGTAACCAAGCCCGACCGCCGACGTCACGTCGGTGAGCAGCGTTGGCTGTTTCGTGATCACGATCGGAGCGGGCACGGTTGCTGCCTCCGATTGTTTGACGGTGATCCTGGCGTTCGTGGCGACGTTGCGTATCACACTCGTACGCCCGTCAGGCCACTCCACCGTGACCGAGTCAACCTGTGCATGCGTTCCCACTCCAAACGTGAGCAGCGGCTGCACACTCGATTGAAAGCCGCGCACGGGCGACTCCTCCTGCATGTACTGTTGCGCCCCCACGCGCACGGTCACGCGCGCGCCAACGGCGAACCGATTGCCACCATTGCCTTCCAGCGACAGCTGCAAAAAATGATTTTCCGCGAACACTGTGCGCGCGTTGTTGCGGTAGACGAAGGCTTCCATGTTGACGTTGTTCACCACCAGGTCGATCGCGCCATCGCCATCGAGATCGCCATACGCCGCACCGTTCGAGAAGCTGGGCGTATCGAGTCCCCACAACTTGGCCACATTGGTGAAGCGCATGTCCCCTTGATTATGAAACATGTAATTGCTTATGCGCGTGGAACTCATTGCGTTCACCAACTTCAGGAAATCCACCTTCTGCCCGCTATACACCGCCTCGGCGGCAGTCTGATTGGCCAGCGATGAGATGTAGTCCTGTGACGTGACGTCCTTGGCCAGACCGTTCGTGACATACACGTCCTTGAGCCCATCGAGATCGAAGTCGGCGATGAGTGCGCTCCAGCTCCAATCGGTCCGTGCAACGCCGGCGAGTTGGCCGATGTCGCTGAACGTGCCGTTGCCGTTATTGCGCTGCAACATGTTGCGCATGAACTGATGGTGGTAGCCATTCGCGATCTTCTGCTGGTACACGTCCCACCCTTCAAACGACGTGGTCGTACGCAACCGGTACTCATCCTCCGGATACATGTCCGTCGTGTAGATGTCAGGCCAGCCATCGTTGTCCACGTCGGCAATGTCGAGCCCCATCGAGAAGTAGCTGCTGTACGGCATCTGCTTGTCGAGCGCTTCGGTGAAGGTGCCGTCGCCGTTGTTCAGGTACAGGTAGTCGCGCTCGAAAAAATCGTTTGAGACGTAAATGTCAGGGCGTCCATCACGATTGACGTCCGCCACCGCGACGCCCAAACCAAAGCCGATCTCGCTGCCATTAATGCCAGCCTTCGCGCTTACATCGGTGAAGTGGCCATTGTCGTTGCGATACAGCTTCGCACCGCCAAGCGAATCACGAACGGCGCGCGTATTGCGCAGGCCAAAGCTCGAAACCGATCGCGGCGAGTTGTTGATCAGGAACAGATCGAGATCACCGTCGCGATCGTAATCGAAGAAAACGGCCTGCGTGGAATATCCCCCATCCGTCACGCCATACTCAGCGGCCATGTCCTTGAACGATGGAATGCCCTTGCTGTCCGCGCCCTGATTGATGAACAGCTGATTGGCGCGCTTCTTTCCGGGTTCCTTGCCCGCGTGGCATACATAGAGATCGAGCTTGCCGTCGCCATTCACATCCGCGAAGGTGACGCCAGTCGTCCACGAATCATTGTTCTCGATGTGCGCGGCCTTCGTGATATCGCGGAAGCGGAACTTGCCTTCGTTCAGATACAGGCGCGGGCCGCGCTCGTTCGAAGTGAGCACGAGCTCTGGCAGTCCGTCGCCGTTGAGGTCGCCGAGTGCAACGCCGCCACCGTTGTAGTGGTTACGGTAGGTGAACACGTTCACCTCTTTCGTGTCGGTGACACGATTCTCGAACGCGACACCGGTGTAGCTCGATGGCATCAGCGAAAAGAGCGTTGAATCGCTGGCCGGTGCGGCCGTATCGCGCGACGCATCTTTGCTTGTGCTGCAGGCCGCGACAAACAACGCCGCCGGAAGGGAAAGGAGCGGTCGTACTGCGTTGATCTTGCGCATACACAAAAATAGCCTGCCTCCGCACGGAGACAGGCTATTTTTGTACTCTCAAATTCGTATCCGCTTTTCACTCCGCACATCCGTGGCGCACCGTGCGCCGTCGAATGCGATCCGGCTTTAGTAGCCCGGGTTCTGCTTGAGGAGTGAGTTCGTGGCCAGCTGTGACTGCGGGATCGGCATCAGCACACGATACGCATCCGTGTTGGTCTTGAACTGGAACGGCCTGGTGTAGCTTCCGGCGCGGATCATGTCCTGACGACGCTTGCCTTCGCCGGTGAGCTCAAAGAGACGCTCGTTGTAGATGGCAGCGCGAGCCTGGACCTGTGAAAGCGATGTGGCGAGCGGCTTTGCCGGGGCGAAGACACGGGCGCGGATCTGATTGATGGTCGCAATCGCAGCCGCCGTTTGACCCAGTTCGTTCTGCGCTTCTGCTTTGGAGAGATACACTTCGCCAAGACGGTAGTGCGGGAAGTCGTTGGGCTGATTTTGGTTCGTGACGGACTTGTCGATCGTGAACTTGTAGATACGGGCTCCCTCGCCTTCGTTAGCCGCGGTCGGATCCTTGATTTCCGGCGTGAAGATCAGACGGTTACCAGCCCGATCATTGATCGGAGCTCCAGTGCTCTGATTGATCTGCGGGCCGACAAGGAAGATGCCACGACGACGGTCCGCTGCGTCAAAGGCGTTGTAGGTATCGGATACGGTGGAGAACCCGTTCCATCCGCCTGCAGTGGAGGAGTTGTAGTGAAACGACCGCATGTTGAGGTTGAGACCAAGACCATCAACAGTGCTGAAACGCACGACGAAAATGTTTTCTGCCGAATTCTGGTTGTCTGCGCGGAAGTTCGCATCCCAGTTCGACGCCAGCGAGTAGGTGCCGGAGTTGATGATCTTGTCTGCTGTGGTGATGACGTCGGCCCACCGCGCGGGTCCCTTGGCGATGCCGCTGGCAGAAACAGTGCCGCCGTACACTTCGGCGTTGAGGTAGATGCTCGTGAGCATCGCATCAACCGCACCCTGTGTGACACGGCCCCAATTCGAGGCATCCCACTTGGCCGGCAATCCAGGACGTGCCGCGATCAGTTCCTTTTCGACAAAATCGAGGACTTCCTTGCGCGTGTTTTGCGGACGTTCCTTGATCTCGGTCGTGGTCACGATCGGCACGGGGCCGAACAGGTCCATGAGCGCGATGTAGTAGAACGCACGTAACGCACGAAGTTCGCCTTCGATGGCCGCTTGGTTAGGCACCTGATTCGGCTTGAGCGCCGTGATGACGGCGTTCGCCTTGGCAACGCCGCTCCACAGGTTGGACCATGCGGAGTTGATGTTGTCCGAACCGGCCGCGCTGGTGGGCGACCAGGTCTGGCGATGCAACTCGAGCCACTTGCCGTTGTCGTACCAGTCCGATCCGCGGGTCGGCACGATGATCTCATCGGTGCTGACCTGCGAAACGTTGTAGTACTCATCGAGCGTGTTGCGCAGCGTGGAATACACGCCCGCCACACCGCCAATGATCTCGGCCTGCGTGTTGTAGTAATTGTCGGGCGTGATGGCGCTGGTGGGCGTTTCCGTCAGGTCCGTGCAACCCTGGATGGCGACGGCTGAAGCCGTTACCACCAGGAGCGCGGCTGCGCCCATCGTGCGGGATGTGATCTTCACCGGTGAAATCCTCATGAGTCTAGATGCCTGTAGGTGAACGGTACGCGTCAGAAACCGACGCGTATCCCGGTGGTGATGGTGCGAGCGCGCGGGTAAGCGAGGTAGTCGATACCGCGGGCCGCGAGACCGGCGGCTGCGTTTACCTCAGGATCGTAGCCCGTGTACTTGGTGAACAGCAACAGGTTATCGCCAGAGACGTAGAGTCGGGTCGGGCCAGACTTCGCCGACATGCCCGGCACCTTGAACGAATAGCCGACGGTGATATTCGCGAGACGGAGGAACGAGCCGCTCTCGATGTAGCGGGAGGAGAAAATAGCTGGCTCAGAGATGGCGATGCCATCATTGATTGCGGACTTGAGGAAGTTCTTGTCCTGCAGCGCGTTCGACTTCGTGGCGTACACCAGCGCCGTGTTGTTGAACACCTTCTGACCCACGTCAGAACGTACAAGCGCGTTGAAGTCAAACTTGCCCAATGTGCCCGTCGTCCGGATGCCCGAGCTGAACTTCGGGTTGGCGTTGCCAAGAATCATTTCGTCATCGCCGCCAGGCGAAGTGGTAGTGCCGTCCAGCGAACGCCCCGTTTCGTTTCCTGCGGCGTCGCGTGTGACCTTGTACTTGTTGAAAAGCTGCTGACCCGATGCATTGGTTCCCGTAAATTCGGGGCCCCAAAAAGTGCCGATGGCTTGGCCGGGGATGATGCGTTGTGATTGACGGCCCGACTGGCCCTGACCGCTCACGCCGCCGGTGCCAATATACTTCTGCTTGCCGAGGCTTTCGACCTTGTTACGGTCAACGGAAAGCACCAATCCGACGTTCCACGTGTTCTTGGCCGAACTGATGAGCGAGGCGTCGAAGGATGCTTCGAGGCCCCTGTTGCTGACGGAGCCGATGTTCTGCAGCTGCTGTCCGACCACAGCCGGCTGCGGCACGTCAACCCTGAGCAGCAGATCGGTGGTCTTCTTGTTGTAGACCTCTACCGTGCCGGTAAACTTGTTGTTGTGGATCCCGTAGTCGATGGCCGCGCTCGTCTGCGCCGTTTGCTCCCACTTCAGGTTCGGATTGGGGTTCTGGATCGGGATGACACCCGTATAAACCGTGTTTCCGAAGATGTACCGTGCGCCGCCGTCGGTGCCGAGCAGCGTGAGCGATGCGTACGGGTCTACCGCTTGGTTACCCTGCAGGCCATAGCCAGCACGCAAGCGCAGGTCGGAGAACAACGACTGATTCTTCATGAAGCCTTCGTCGCTTACCTTCCACGAGGCGGACACGGCCGGGAACGTCGCCCACTTGTTGCCTACGCCGAACTTCGACGACCCGTCCTTACGCACCACACCGGTGAGGAAGTAGCGGTTCTTGAAGCTGTAGTTGGCACGCGTAAAGAACGATGCCAACCGGTTGGTCACGGCGTATGAGTACGGCGGGTTCAGCGTCGCGCCAGCGCCGAGATTGTTGAACGTAAACGCGTCGGTCAGGAAGTTGCGACCCTGCGCGCCGAAGCCGCTGGTAGTGTAGTCGGCATGTTCGTACCCACCGACCACTTCGAACTCGGACTGCTCGCCGATGTTGGGCTTGTACGTGAGCAGTGTCTGCACGGTGGCCGAGGAAAC
>JAYUWD010000473.1:0-3130 GCA_043753735.1 Gemmatimonadaceae bacterium | reverse complement strand
AGCGCGGCCGCAGCAAAGACGTCCTTTTGTGTCGTGCTCTTGCGCAACAGATCGATCGCCTTGCGCAGCTGATTGTCGTCGTGAAGCTGGTGGCGCTTCACGGCCGTGTCACCAAACGCGACCTTGGCAACGCGATCTTCGAGCGCACGGTCGATGTCTTCAGCACCAGCGTCGAAGACGGCCTTGTCGATCTTGACCGTGTCGGCGACCAGCTTGCGGTACAGCTCCTCACGCCAGGCCGGGTTCACGGTGAAGTCGGACTTGACCTTCCCCTTCTGCGCTTCGGCGATTTCGTTGAGGTGAAGCAGGTACTTCTGCGATGCCGGGGCCAGCGCACGGCGCAGGAGCTGCTCGGGCGTGCTTAGCGTGTCACCGGTGACATACACGTCGGGGGTGATGGCGCCGCCGCCGTACAGCGTCCGTCCGTTGTTCAGCGATTTGTAGGTTGGCTTGGCTTTACGCGCCGAATCGGTTTCGAGGGAATCGGGGGCAACTTCGACGAACTGCCCGTTGTCGTTGAACTTGCGTTCCTTCTGGATGGAGCGACCAGACGGCGTATACCACTTGCCCGTTGTAATCTTGAGCGCGTAGCCGCCGTCGAGATTGTAGACGCTCTGCACGAGTCCCTTGCCGAACGACGTCGTACCCAGGACCAGCGCGCGATCGTAGTCCTGCAGCGCGCCGGCGACGATTTCGGAGGCCGACGCGGAATATCCGTCGACCAGCACCACAAGCGGGATGTCGGAGGCGAGTGGTTCGTTGTTGGCGACGAACTTCTGGAACTCGCCGCGACCCCGCACACTGAGCAGCTCTTTGCCCTTGGGGAGAAAGAGGTTTGACATGTTGAACGCTTCGTCGAGAATGCCGCCGGGATTGCCGCGGAGGTCGATCACGATTCCCTTCGCGCCCTTCTTGCGAAGCGACAACACCGATTCGGCGATGTCCTGCGTGGTCTGCTCACTGAAGCGTGTGAGCGGGATGTAGCCGACCTGCGGGTCGATCATCATCGAATACGGCACGGCCGGCACTTTGATTTCAGCCCGTTTGAAGTCGAGTTTGATCGGCTGCGGCACGCCCGAGCGCGCAAACTGCACCGTGACGGCGCTGCCTACCGGACCGAGCAACTTGTTCTGTGCCTGCTGTGTGTTCCACCCACGGGCCGAGAAAGTATCGACGGCAAAGATGCGGTCGCCTTCCTGAACGCCTCGCGATTCTGCGGGTGAATTGGGGAAGACCTTGTTGATCGTCACCCATTCGCCGATTTTCGAAATCTCCATGCCCAAGCCGGCGTAGCGGCCACTGGTGCTTCGGGCGAACTCTTCGAGCTGTTTGGGCGAAAAAAGTTCGGTGTACGGGTCGTTCAGCTCCTTCACAAGGCCGCGCGCCGCCTTTTCGTACAGCGCCTGGGCGTCGAGCGTGTCGACGTAGCGCAGTGCAACAAAGTTGAGGACTTGATCAAGAAGTTGAGCGCCGCCCTTGGTCGCACGCGTCTGGAGGGCAAAGCCACCGGCGAGTACAGGGACGAGGAAAAGACTGGCCAACGCGGCCTTTCGGGTGCGTGTCATGCGGCAGCTCGCAATGGATGTGTATCAGGAAACCGTACGACTTCGTACGCGCGGCGCCGAGCGACGTTCCGCTGCGGCGAAAAACAGTAACCACGCTCAAGGCTCGTCGCGGGGGCGAGAACCGAGTACGTAGTCCACCTGCCAGACCCGGTCGTACTGCCGGATACCGATGTCCCGCACGAGCCCAGCACTGAGCAACATCTCATGCGCTGGTTGTAGGACGCGCTGCAGGTGTGATGGATAACGTTGCGTGAGGGGAAGTTGTTCGGCCAGTCGTTCCAGCGGAACGCGCCAAGAAACCCGCCCATCCGCCCTGGCAACCTCGAGCATGCGATACAGCCGGCGGGCGACCGGGGACGAAAGGGCGTGGTAGCGCGACGTCGACAGTGTGATTGTGTGCCGCGCAACGAGGTTGGCGCGAACAGTTGGCGAAATGACGATGCGCGCGTCGCCAGGTTCGCCGGCCGCCAGGTTGCCGAACAGGTGCAACTGTTCGCGATCGGCGACACGCCGCCGCTGAACGGCGACCGCGGTAAGCACGGTGAAGCTGATGTCCGCGAGGCCGGTGGTGGCAGACCAATATGCGCCGACCGATTCAAGCGTGGTACGTTCGAGTCGCGTGAGTGCGGCGCGGAGCTGTTCGTAGGTGCGCCCGTCGGCTCGGCGTCCCATCGAACGCAGAAACGCGTGCAGTGTGAAGGTGACGGCGCCGTCGGCGGGCGCCCCCATCTCACTGTAGCGATGAAGCAGTTCGACGTAGACATCCTGGTCGAACGTACCGGGCAAGCGATCGCCAGCCGTGGGGATGACGCGCCAGCGCCCGCCGTTGTCCGCAATGAACGAAACGGGCGTATCGTCCGCCGAATCGCTCAGGCGGAAAAAAGGCAGCTCCTCGAGCGCACGATCGAGAATCACCCCTCGTACGGCGGGCCGCTTTCGTGCAGCGAGAGTCATGAAGGGTGGAAGGTGGGGTGCCTGCGGCGGCGGCGCTAGCGGAGGAGGGGAAATGGGGGGCTACGCAAGCATGATCGCCTGACCCGAGATGTTCCGCGCGAGATCGCTGGACAAAAACGCGACGACATCGGCCACTGATTCGCGTTCGACGTAGCGCGTGGTGTCGTCCATGTTGACCAGGTTCGCCGCAGTGCGTACGGCGGTCGGGACGACGGCGTTGGCGCGAACTCCGTGATCGCGTTCGTCTTCAGCGACGGCGCGCATGATAGCCAGTACGGCACTCTTGGCGCCGGCGTACGCCGCCATGCCACTGGCGCTGCCACTGGGTAATGCGGCGGTCGAGCCGAAGTAGACAAACGCGCCACGTCCGGCGCGTACTGCAGGGAGAAATGCGCGTGTCGCGCCATACGCCGTGTCGGCATTGATCACGAACTGTTTGCGCCAGCCGTCTGGATCGCTCTCGTCGAGCGGGCCGGTGGTGCCAAAGCCACCGGCAGCACAAACCACCGCATGCACGGCCCCACCAAATCGGTCCTGCGTTACCGCGATCACTTCTGCAGCTGCGGCCTTTGCCGCGACGGCATCAGCGAGATTGGCGACGTGCGTGGACA
>JAYUWD010000472.1:0-3132 GCA_043753735.1 Gemmatimonadaceae bacterium | reverse complement strand
GCGGCGCACGATCACAAAGCGTGCAATGAAACCGATGACGATTACAAAGAACGCAATGACGACCAGCAGCGCAGGCAATCCCGTCAGCCTCACTTCCGCCCCACCACCGGGCTCGCCAAACGTAATCGTTGGCTGCACAGCTTCATGCCACAGAGCCTCTGTGTTCATCATTATTCCCAGAGCTGCAAAACTTTATCGAGCAAAGCGATCTCCTGCATTCAAGGTCCCACAGCAGTTTGTACAATTCACACATACACCGCGTGATCTACGGCACATTTTCGGCGCGCGAGGCAGCTTTCGTCGGATTTTTGCGGCCAAAACACCAAGTTCGACCCAGCCCTGCGTACGAATAGGCGGGGTCTGGGCTCAGGTCAACGTTTGATATTTAGCAGCTTACACAGTGGTACTGGTTCACCGCACCCAGCTTCTCGAGCAGCGCAATTGTTTCGGGAAACGGACGGACACGCTGCACTGGGCCGTTCGCCATGTCGACGACGGTGCGCCCGTTGCGCGAGACGGCCTTCACGTTCGCCCCATGCGCGACGAGATACATGATCATGTCGTTGTCGCCGCGCGACGCTGCGTGATGCAGCGGGGTCATCCCCTGCTGATCGCGCGCGTTCACATCCATGTGCAACTCCTCGACGAGATAGCGCATCGCGGGCATCCAACCATCAGGGGCATGACGGTGTGAGTTGCCGGCAAAGCCGTTGCCGTAGCCAACACCCGCGGCGGCGATGATTGGCGAGACGCCGGCGCCAACAGGCGCGATCTTCGCGAGCGAGTCGATCTCGGGGAGATTGGGCATTGCGGGAGGAGCGAACGCGCCGCGCCCCGCGAGCGCTGCGCCACCGCCGGCTCCACCCGCACCGCCGCCGCGTCCGCGACCGGCCGCCGCGAGCGACGCGGCAGTGCGCTGCGACGGCAGCGCTACGTCGGCACCGTGCTTGGCCAGCAACTTCATCGCATCAACGTCGACGGCGTACGCCGCGCGCCAGAACGGCGTCGTGCCTTCAAGATTCTCGAGGCCGCAATTCGCGTTGCCGCAGTTGTTGAACGCGAAATACCACGGATGCTGCGAGAGACGCACGTTCGGATTGGCACCGGCCTTGAGCAGCGCTTCCATCACCACCAGATACGGCGTTTGCTGACTCTGCACCGACTGCGGTTGCGGGTAGCGGGACTTGGGCGCCCACTGCGTGTTGACGACAGCGTACAATGGCGTCATCGCCGCACTGCTGGCGATGTTCGGATCAGCTTTGCGCTCAAGCAACTTGATTGCCACGTCGAACTGTCCATTGATCGCGGCAAGCAACAGCGGCGTTGAGTGGTCGACCGCACTCGTGTCGTCGATCTTGGCGCCACCGTCGAGTAACGCAACAACTGCACTGAGACTTCCCTGTCGCACCGCGTGGTGCAGCGCCGACATTCCGCCAACCGCCCCCACTGACGACAGATAGCCGGCCACGCCGCCGTTGATGGAATCAACGACTTCGGTGACGGGGCCCTTGGGCTTCTCCATTCGCGCTGTGGCCGCGCGACCGGAGTCGATCGCAGCCTGCATCTGCGCTGAAGTGAAAGGCCCTTTCGGCACCCGACGCGTCATCGCTGCGGCGGCCGCGGGACCCTTTTCCGCTGCAATTTTCTTGAGCTCGGCCGAATCAGGCGTCGGCACCGGTGGCTCGAACGACAGCAGCACTTCGTTGCGACGCTTGGTCGCGGTCTGCTCGCGCGCGGCGTCGTCGGTCACACTGCGCACCATGGTATGAACCGAGGCGTCTGCGCCGCCCTTGAGCAGCGCACGAATCGCATCGGCACGATCGAACTCCGCAGCGAATACAAGCGGCGTCTGCCCCCACTCGCCTTCACGTGCGTTGACATCAGCGCCCGCGGCAATCAACGCTTCGATCGCCTTGGCGTTTCCGGCCTTCGCCGCCAAATGGAGCGCGGTCGTGCCACCCGTTGTCGTCGCCTTCACATCGCTGCCCGCTTTGATCAACGCGGCGATGACATCGGCGTTCCCCGACTTGGCCGCAATGTGCAGCGGCGTATACGCACCAATACGCGTCACCGCACTCACCTTGGGCTTGGCCACCAGCAGCGCTGACATGAGCCTTGCGTCGCCACGATCGGCGGCCCAATGCAACGCCGTCATGCCGTCGCCCTGCATTGCGTTCACATCACCGCCGTCGCGGAGCAATTTGGTCACAAGCTCGTAATCACCGCGCATCGCCGCATCGACCAGCGAACGCCCGACCGCGCCTTTCACAACCGTCGCCGCAGGGGCGCGATCCTGGGGGCTCGGCATGGGCGCGTTCCTGTTCTGTGCCGCGGCTGACGTGCCACCGGCGAACGTGAGCGCCATACCTGCCATGCCGAGTAACTGTCTCCTCGTCTGCATCGTGTAAATCGCTATGCGTTGACGGAGAGTGCGAACTCGCCGGTGCTGTCGCCAAACGATTTGACATCATCGCGTCCGTTGCGATGCAGCAGCGACAACATCACGTTCGCCATGGGAGTGCCATCCGGCGCCTTCAAGTGCACACCACCAGGCAGGGTTCCGTTGCCATGGCCGAGAATGACCAACGGGCAGCGACGGTGGTTGTGCAGGTTCGCGTCGCCCATTGGCGAGCCGTAGATGATAGTCGTCTTCTCGAGCAAATTCGAATCGCCTTCCTGCGTGTTCTTCAACTTGTCCAGGAAGTACGGCAGCATCGCGACGTGGTACTTGTTGATCTTGTTGAAGTCGAGAATGGCTCCTTCACGACCGCCGTGGTGCGATGCCGGATGGAAGCCCTTGTCGGTGCCACTTTCGGGGAAGGCTCGGCTCGACGCATCGCGACCCGTCTTGAATGAGAACACGCGCGTCATGTCCGACTGGAACGCGAGCACCTGGAAGTCGAACATCAACTTCATGTGATCGGCGAAAGAATCGGGCACACCGATGGGTGCTTCCGGCAATTCACGCGGATCGCCGCTCGAGTTTTTCGCTTCAACAGCCTGAATGCGACGTTCGAGCTCACGGATATCTTCGAGATACTTGTCGAGACGCTGCTTGTCGGCCGGACCGAGATCGCGCTTGAGGCTCGCAGTTTCGCCAACAATCCAGTCGAGAATGCTGCGGTTCGCAGC
>JAYUWD010000471.1:0-9569 GCA_043753735.1 Gemmatimonadaceae bacterium | reverse complement strand
AGAGAAACGCGTACTTGGGGTTGGGCGTGACGTAGTCGGACAGGTGCGGCGAGAGCGCAAACGTTTCAAAGAACCAGCTGGTGTGAGCCAGATGCCATTTGGTCGGGCTTACATCGGGCATGCTGCTGACGACATAATCCTCCGTGCACAGCGGAGCGCACAGTCGCTCCGTCGCGCGGCGCACGTCGACGTAGCGCGAGAGCAGAGACCGGGTCTGCGCGCGCTCAGTTGGCATGGTGAGAACGGAAGTCATGGTATCAGGGCTCTAAGGGAGGCGACGGCCGAGCATAGTGTGCGGATCAGGAAATCTGATCAACGGTGTAGTGCACGACGCATGCCGACCGGTTCAAACGGTTGGGGCGACCAGGAGTTCCCGAGCGCGCTCCCCGCGACGACATTCCTCGCATGCCCCTTGAGCTTCGCGTAACATCCCTCACGCACCGTTACGCGCAGGTGACGGCGTTGCAATCGGTGTCAGTGACCGTGCCGGCCGGCCGTCTCTTGGCGCTTGTGGGGGAGAGCGGTTCGGGGAAGACCACACTGCTCCGGACCTTCAACCGCACCGTGACCCCCGCACCGGGGTGCGTGTTCATTGCCGGCGACGATGTGACCACGTTCGATCCGGTAGCGCTGCGTCGCCGCATCGGCTACGTACCGCAATCCGGCGGTCTCCTGCCGCACTGGTCGGTCGCGCGAAATGTCGCACTCGTGCCGACGCTGATTGGTATCGCCGAGCCTGCCGCGGCCGCGCGTGCCGCATTGGAACGGTGTGGAATGTCTCCTGCACTCTTCGCCGATCGTTTCCCGCACGAGTTGTCCGGTGGGCAGCGGCAGCGCGTGGCGCTCGCCCGCGCGCTGGCTGCGGAGCAGGGGGTGGTGCTCCTCGACGAGTCGTTCAGCGCGCTCGATGCCATTTCACGACACGACCTGCTCAACGCGTTTGCCGCGATTCGCGCGCAGTTGGGATTCACGGCCGTGCTGGTCACCCATGACCTCGGCGAGGCTGCGCGACTCGCCGATACCATTGCTGTCATGCGCGCGGGGCGGATCGAGCAGACCGGAACGCTCCGTGACCTGCTGAGTAGTCCGGCGACACCGTACGTCGAGGAATTCGTCGCGCGCGCCCGTGCGACGGCGCAATGGCTGGTAGACGCGTGAGCATGCGAGCGCGGATGGCCATGGGATTGGGGATGCTAATCGCGCTGCCACTTTCCGCGCCGCCGATGCGCGCGCAGACCGGCGCACGGCCCGCGCCAACGACTTCGAGTGGTAAACCGATTGTCGTTGCGTCCAAACCATTCGGCGAATCGTTGTTGCTGGGAGAGATGTTTGCCCAACTGCTCGAACAATCCGGGCGGCGTGTCGAGCGCAAGTTGGGACTTGGCGCGACCGATGTAGCGTTTCAGGCGTTGCGCGTGGATGCGGTGGACGTGTATCCGGAGTACACAGGCACTGGACTGATTGCGATTCTGGGCGACAGCGTGTCGGCGGCCATGCGGGCCGACCCGCGTCGCGCCTTTTCGCATGTGGCATCGACTAGCCTGCAACGTTTCGGCGTGACCTGGCTGGCGCCTCTCGGCTTTCAGAACGGTTATGCGATCGCCGTGCGTGCGGAGACGGCGGCGCGCTTTCGGCTGAGAACACTGTCGGACCTGGCAACGTCTGGTACGGGGCTGGTCGGTGGCTTCACCTCGGATTTTATCGGGCGCGGTGACGGGTGGCCCGGATTGCAGCGTGCGTACGGACTGCGGCTGAAAGCAGTTAAACCGCTGGCACCCGCCATCAAGTACGAAGCACTCGCACAAGGCGCGGTGGATATTATCGATGGCTACGCCACCGACGGTCTACTGGCCAAGTATGCGCTTGTGACGCTCGAGGATGATCGCCGATTTTTTCCGCCGTACGATGCGGCTGCCGTTGTGTCCCGCCGACTGGTGCGCGACGATCCGGCGGCACTCGCGGTGCTTACGCAGCTGAGCGGCCGACTGACGGAGTCGGATATGCGAGCCTGGAATCGTGCGATCGATGTGGAGTCACAGCCGGTGCCGAACGTTGCAGCGCAGGCATTGGCCTCATTGAAGCTCACGGGTAACACGACGGCCGCGCAGACCACAACTCGGGTTGCGCAGGGTTTCTGGTCCTTCTTCTGGGCGCGCCGCAGCGAAACGTTGCGGCTTGCCGGAGAGCATGCGCGTCTGGTGCTCGCGTCGTTGGCGCTGGCGCTGGTAGTGGCGATTCCGTTGGGTCTCTGGCTGTCAGCGCACCCCGCTATCGCGGAGCCGGTGCTTCAGCTTTTTGGTGTCGTACAGACTGTACCAAGTATCGCGCTGCTGGTGTTCATGATCCCGCTGCTCGGGATAGGCACCGTGCCCGCAATCATAGCGCTCTGGGCCTACGCTTTGCTGCCAATTGCGCGCGCCACTTACACGAGCGTTCGGCTTGCCGATCCGGATGCCGTGGCCGCGATCGCCGCGATGGGCGCCACGCGATCGCAGCAATTGTGGTGGGTGCGGCTGCCACTTGCGGCACCTGTCATCCTTGCCGGAGTGCGGACCGCTGCGGTCCTTACGGTGGGAACGGCGACGCTCGGCGCGTTCATCGGCGCGGGCGGACTCGGGGAGCCGATCGTTACCGGACTCGGTCTGGCCGACGCGCGACTGGTGCTCTCTGGAGCGTTGCCGGCCGCCGCGATGGCAGTCGCTGTGGACGCCGCGCTTGCATATGCCGCGAGACTGTTGGCGCCGCCGCACCTACGCCGCGCAGCTGCAACTTGAGCGTGCCGAAAAGGCCCGAAAACCCACGCGGCGGGAACGACGCGGCTGGCGCGAAAATCTCGCTTGTAAACGTCACCCGCTCGATTCGCCGCGGCAGCTCAAGGTCCAATGTGCAGTCGCCAATGACTCAGATGCGCCGTTAACGCGCGCGTTCTGTTTGCCGGACCCGTCCGCGGGATGGGGCCAGACGGCGCAGCGAACAGGCGCACCAGTTCTGCTGCGCGCCCGCGTGCATTGACTGCACCGCCCGCGACTGGAGGGCTGATAAAGGGGGGCGGCGCGATACTGCCGAAGTCGCCTGGCACGTTTGGGCATACCTGGAGTAAAACGCCGATGCCTACTCTTTGTGTGTCGCCGTCTTGTCAAACAAGGCGAGGTCCGCAGCTGCCTCACGCAGATGCATCATTTTTCTGCACTCTCCGCGCGATGTGATCAGGGTGCGCGCGATGTCCGAGTCGGTGCCACGCCCTCCTCGGACTGCCTAACGCGGGTCATGCGGCTACACTTCCCTTACGGCCCGGATCGCTCCCGATTCGAGCTACCCAATGATCTACCGAGGAGCAGGAAGACGTGACCACGAGTGTTGCCGCGTCGGCTGATGCGGCTCTGGTGCAAGGTGTACTGCGCGAAGTGGCGCGTCGCATCGTCGGGCAGGAATACATGGTGGAGCGGTTGCTCATCAGCCTCCTCACGGGTGGCCATGTGCTGCTCGAGGGTGTGCCGGGTCTCGCGAAGACGTTGACGGTCCGCACGCTCGCGGAAACGGTCAGCACCTCCTTCCAGCGCATCCAGTTTACCCCCGACCTTTTGCCGGCCGACGTGGTCGGCACGCAGATCTTCGATCAGCCGAGTGGCGAGTTTCGGGTGAAACATGGCCCGATCTTCGCGAACATCATTCTCGCTGACGAAATCAATCGCGCCCCCGCCAAGGTGCAGGCCGCACTCCTTGAAGCGATGCAGGAAAAGCAGGTTACCATCGGCGGCACGACGTACAAGCTCGCGGAGCCATTTCTGGTGCTCGCGACGCAGAATCCGATCGAGCAGGAAGGGACGTATCCGCTGCCTGAAGCGCAGGTCGATCGATTCATGTTCAAACTGCGCGTCGGCTACCCCACGCGTGCCGAAGAGAAGGAAATTCTTCGCCGCATGGCCGGTGGCGACAAGGTGACTATTGTTCCGGTCGCCGCGCCCGAAGATCTGCTCGATGCGCGTCGTCGCATTTCCGAGTTATACATGGACGAACGTATCGTCGACTACATCGTCGAGTTGGTGCATGCCACGCGCTTTCCCGCCGATGTTGGCGCGGCCGACCTCAAGCCCCTCATCGAGTTTGGTGCGAGCCCGCGTGCAACGATCGCTCTGGGGCAGGCATCACGCGCGCATGCGTTCCTGCGTGGGCGCGCGTTCGTGACCCCCGATGATGTCAAGAGCATCGCTCCCGACGTGTTGCGTCATCGCGTGCTGACCTCGTTTGAGGCCGATGCGGAAGGAGTGACGAGCGATTCGATCGTCGCGCGGCTGCTCGCGACCGTCGAATCACCCTGAGCGTAGTGCCGTCCGCCAATCAACCGGTGTCCGACGCTGCAACACCGGCAGCCACGTCTGCTACGTCATTCGCGTCGTCACCGGCGGCTGTCGCACCCGCTGACGTATTGCGGCAGGTGCGGCGTATCGAGTTGCGCACGCGTCGGTTGGTCGACTCCAGCTTCGCCGGCGAGTATCGGTCGCTGTTCAAGGGGCAGGGGATGGAATTCTCGGAGGTGCGGGAATACCAACCTGGAGACGAAGTGCGCTCGATCGATTGGAACGTGTCGGCGCGCATGGGGCGCCCGTTCGTCAAGCGTTACGTCGAAGAACGCGAGCTCACCATCATGCTGGCGGTCGATCTCTCCGGCTCTGCCCGTTTCGGCACGCGCGCGCGCTTCAAGCACGATCTGGCGATTGAACTTTCGGGAGTTCTGGCGTTGGCCGCAACGCGGAACAACGATCGCGTCGGGATGATGCTCTTCACCGATCGCATCGAGCATGCACTGCCGGCGCGAAAGGGTCGCAAACATGCGCTGCGACTCATTCGCGATCTGATTGCCACCAGGCCGGTGGGCACGGGCACGTCGATTGGAGTCGCGGTCGATCGCTTGATGCGATTGTTGCCGCATCGGTCGGTAATCTTTTTCTGCTCGGACTTCATTGCACATGATCTGGAAAAGCCGTTGGCGCGGCTCGCACAACGACATGATGTGATCGCCGTCTCGCTCGAAGATCCATCGGAACGGGTGCTCCCTGACATCGGACCGGCACGGTTTGAAGACCCGGAGACCGGTGCGCGCGTCGAAATCGATACGTCGGATCCGACGGTGCGCTCTGCGTTTGCCACACGTGTCGCGGCCGACGATGCTGCGCGTCGCTCGCTCTTCGGTCGACTGGGATTGGACGAGATCATCGTGCACACCGAGCATGGCTACGTCGATGCGCTGATGGCGTTCTTTCGTGCACGCACGCGTCGGCCGCACGGTGCGGTGCGCACGGGTCCGCGCGGTGTGCTTGGCGACGCAGCTGGGCGCGATTCTTCAGGGCGTGATCATGCGGGGCGCGAAGTGCCAGCTGCGGGCGCGCGTGACAATCGTGTGCCTACGGCTGCTCGGCGGCGTTGATGTTCGGTCCGGGAATGTCGGCCAACCTGCAACTGCTCGCGCGCCGCTGCCTGTGTGCGTCGCTCGGCATCGCAAGCGTTGCGAGCTTCAAGGTAGCCGGCTCGCAGACGCGCCGGCCGGTAGTACAGCCGATGCGGACGACGCCCAGGACAAAGGCGCCCGCGCTGCCAGTCGCGCCCGCCATCGACTCGGCACAAATTCCGTCGGCGATTCGCGCCGGAACGCTCGTGCGTCCCGAAACCGTGTCTGTTGGCGATCCGTTTGTCTTTGTTGTTTCGGTTGAGGTGCCGACTGGTGCGCGCATCGAGTGGCCATCAATCACGGACACGTCGGCCGTCGTCGCGATGCGCGAGCCGGTGCGGGTGACTTCCGCAGAAAATGGAGCGGCGCGCACCGAAACCGCGACGTATGCACTCGCTCCGTGGGATGTCGGCGCGTTGCCGATTGGACTGCCTGATGCCATCGTGCACATTGGCGACAGGACACTCCGCGTGCCGATGTCCGCGGCACGCGTCGTTGTGAAGACGGTGCTTTCTGGTGACACGACGCTGCACCAGCCCAAGCCGGCAAAAACGCTCTTCCCGAGAGTGTTGCCTTGGTGGACGCGGTGGTGGCCCGCGCTCGTGATCGTCGCTGCGCTCTTGCTGCTTTGGTGGATCTGGAGTCGGCGCAAACGCGCGGGCGCGTCGGCGCAGCGCGCGCAGCTCGATGTCTATGGGCGCGCGCTGCACGACTTCGAGCGCCTCGAGCGGCTCGCACTCGTCGATGCGGGTGAGGGCGGGCGATTCGTCGCGCTTGCCGTGGAAATCCTGCGCACATATTTGTCGGTGCGCATTCCGGACGCGGCGCTTTCGCACACGACGTCGGAACTTGTTGTCGTGATGGCTGATGATATTCGCGTTCCGATTGCAACGTTGCTTGCGTTGCTCGAAGCATCCGATGCGATCAAGTTTGCGCGTCGCACCGTGACGCACGCAGGCGCGCGAGCACTCGTTGCGGATGCACGCGGGATCGTCGAACAGATCGAAATGGCCGAGCGGGCGCGCATTGCCGCTGAGGAAAACCGACGGCGCGAACAGGAACGCGCGCAGCGCGATGCCTCCCAAGCGGCCGAAGACGAAGCGCGGCGGGAGTCGCGTCGCCCAAAGTCAGGGGCGACATGAACGATTTGATTGCGAGAGTGCGCGCGCTGGATCTTTCCGCGTTTCGCGCTGACGATGTTGCGGTCATGGGCATCAGCTTTGCGCATCCGTACCTTTTGCTGTTGCTGCTACTGCTACCACTCTGGAGTTGGTGGCGTCGGCGCCGGGTGCAGGAGCAGGAAGCGATTCCGTTTTCGCGCGTCGCTGCACTGGTCGCCGGGCCCAAATCGAAAATCAGCTGGCAGCGACTTCTCCCGTGGCTCCGCGCTGTCGCTTTGGCTGGTTTCATCATCGCCGTTGCGCAGCCGCGTTCGGGGGCTCGCGCGGAAAACGTGGCGAACGAAGGCATCGATATCGCGCTTGCAGTGGACATCTCGAGTTCAATGCTGGCCGAAGATTTTCAGCCACAGAATCGTATCGAGGTTGCCAAAGAGAAGGTCAAACGATTCGTACTCGGTCGCAAAACAGATCGTGTTGGTCTCGTCGCATTTTCCGGTGAAGCGCTGACGCAAGTTCCGCTCACAACCGACTATCCGGTCATACTCGCCGCGATCGACAATCTCCAGGTCGGTCAACTCGAAGATGGAACGGCGATCGGGACCGCGATCGCGACTGCGGCCAACCGTCTGCGCACAGCACCGGGGCGATCTCGCGTGATGGTCGTACTCACTGACGGTGAGAACAATCGCGGCGCAATCGATCCGCGCACGGCGGCCCAGGCAGCGGCAGCGTTCGGAATTCGCATCTACACGATCGGTGTCGGCACGGAAGGGATGGCGGCGGTTCCGGTTGGTCGCGGATTGTTTGGCCTGCGCTATGAGAATCGTCCGGTCAAGATTGACGAACAATTGTTGACGGAGATTGCGACCAGCACCGGCGGACGGTACTTCCGTGCACGCGACGGTGAAGCGCTGCAACGCATCTACGAGCAGATCGACACGCTCGAGCGTTCGATCGTGGAGTCGCGTTCATTCATCCGCTACACGGAACGGTTCCGTTGGCCGCTCGCAGTCGGCCTGGGAGCATTGCTCCTCGAGCTTTTGCTGCTCGCCCGCCGCGGTGTATTGCCATGAGTCGCCTTCCGGAACTTGTCTTCGACATGCCGTGGATGCTCGCCGCGGCGATCGTATTGCCCTTGTGCGTGTTACTGCTTGGTGTCGCGCGCTCGCGTCAACGTCGTGATCGACTTGCCCGATACGCGGAAGAATCGGCGCTGAGTCGGTTGATGCGTGTGGGCGGAGTAAGCTCGACTTCGCGCACGGCGCGGTTGATCACTGTTGCGCTGCTCGCGGGCGTTGCACTCTCCGGTCCGAGGTGGGGCCTCGCGCGCGGACCGACGAGCGCACGCGGTATCGATATGGCCATCGCGCTCGATGCATCGCTATCGATGACCGCGCAGGATGAGCGCCCTTCAAGACTTGAGCGAATGAAGCAGGAAGTGCGACGATTGCGCGCGATGTCGCGCGCCGATCGCGTCGCCTTGATTGCGTTTGCGGGACGCAGCTACATCCTCACACCACTGACGGGTGACGACGGCGCGATCGAACTGTTCCTCGACAACCTCGATCCCAATGTCGTTGGGCAAGGGGGCAGTTCAATCGCGCGTGCCCTCCGGCAAGGCACCGAGCTGTTGATGGCAAGCGACGGAAGCGCGGATCGAGCTTTGGTGCTGATGAGCGACGGCGAAGCATTCGAGGCCATCGAAGATATCCAGGCCGCGGCTGCTGAAGCGGGCAAGCGCGGGGTAAGTGTTGTCACGGTTGGATTCGGGACGACAAAAGGAACGACGATCCCGATTGTCGATGGAAGCGTCGTGCGTGAGAAGCGCGACGAGCAGGGGCAAGTCGTCATCACGCGCTATCACCCCGAACTTCTCGAAGCGGCTGCGACCGCCGCAGGTGGTACGTTCATCTCCGCAGACGCGTCGGACAAGGCTACACGCGTGCGTGCCGCACTGCGTTCGTTGCGCACGGCCCGTCGCAAAGTCGACACCCGTGAGGATCACGTGCCACGTTTTCTCTGGCTGCTGCTCCCCGCCCTGCTCGTCCTGTTCTGGGATTCATGGGTCATGACGCGTGGTCAGCGCCGCGCCCGCCTGACAGCGCCAACCGCTGCGTTGGCCCTGATGCTCTTCATGCCATTCGCGTTCACAGGATGCAAAGTGGCACCGGATCCTGCGGTTCTCTACGAGCAGGGCAACATTGCAGGTGCGATTACGGCGTTGCGTACGCAGCTTAAAGACGGTGATTCGACGGCTGTCACTCGCTACAACCTCGGCTCGGCGCTGCTCGGCGCTGATTCCCTTGCCGAAGCCGGAGAACTGCTGGAAGCGGTGCGTCGCGGGGGCGATGGCGAGGTACGCATGCGGGCTCGCTTCAATGCAGGACTCGCCGCACTCAACACCGGTCGACTTCCGGGCAACAAGGAAGCCGATCAGGCATTGGCAGCCGCGCGCGCTGCATATCGTGCATACCTCAGTGCGCGCCCGGACGACAAGGACGCCAAGTGGAACTACGAACTCGCGCTCCGTCATTCGCCGCCGCAGAGTGGTGGGGGTGGTGGCGGTGGGGGCGATCAGAAGAATCCGCAGGCGCCGCAACCGCAGGCGCAGGGTGGCCTCGATCAACGTCAGGCCGAAGCCCTACTCAACAGTGCGGCGCGAGAAGAACGGGACGTCCAGGGGCGCAAGCAAAAGCTCGGCCGCACTCCACCGGGTGGGAAGGACTGGTGAACGCGCAACCCACGCGTCGCCGGATTTCCATCATTGCTGCGGTGCTAATGAGTGTTGTCGGCTCGCCTGTGACACCACTGCCTGCGCAAGTCAGTTCAACGAAAATTCTCGATCGCGTCCGCCTCGATCCGAGGAAGGCAATCGATTTCCACGCAGCGGCTTTCCCGGAAACGCTCTACGTGGGCCAGCAGGCGACTTACCAGGTTGCTGTCTTGCTTAGCGCCGACGCGCGAGCGCGTCTTCGCCGCAATCCTGAATTCCTTCCGCCCGA
>JAYUWD010000470.1:0-3149 GCA_043753735.1 Gemmatimonadaceae bacterium | reverse complement strand
TCGGTGGCAACGAACATGCGGTGTTGCATCTGCTGTATTCGCGTTTCGTGACGATGGTGCTGCACGACGGCGGACACATCGGCTTTGAGGAGCCGTTCACACGCTTTCGCGCGCATGGGATGATTATCCGCGAAGGCGCAAAGATGTCCAAGTCGAAGGGGAATGTGATTAACCCCGACGTCTACATGGAGGAGTGGGGCGCTGATGCGTTCCGCATGTATCTCATGTTTTTGGGGCCCTACGAAGAAGGTGGCGATTTCCGCGATCAGGGAATCAGCGGTGTGCGTCGTTTCCTCGATCGACTGTGGAGCTCCGTGCGCGACTGCGCGACCGACGGCTCCCCAGACGCGGACGTTATACGAAAGCTGCATCGCACCATCAAGAAAGTCGGCGATGACACAGCGCGCCTGAGCTACAACACGGCCATCGCCGCGATGATGGAGTATCTGAATGTGGTCCGTCGCGGCGAGCGGATGGCGCATCGGGACGAGGTCGCGCGTCTCGTGCAGCTCGTCGCGCCGTACGCGCCGCACCTGGCCGAAGAGTGCTGGTCCCATTTTGGGCATGAGACCAGTGTGTTCGATGCGGCGTGGCCGATATTCGATCCGGCGCTGCTGGTGGATGACGAAGTCGAACTCGTGGTGCAGGTGAACGGCAAAGTGCGCGGCAAGCTGACGGTGGCGATCGATGTGACGCAGGAAGTCGCGTTCGCTGCTGCAATGAACGACACTAACATCGCCAAGTTCGTAATTGGCGAGATCACGAAGGTGGTCTTTGTCCCGAAGCGATTGCTGAACATCGTTGTCGCGTGACGCAGGAGTGAAGCCCGAGCGGAATCCTGATGAACACGGGGTGAAGCTTCGCCGATCACTCGGCACGTTGTCGCTCGCCGCCGTGATGTTCTTCAACACCTCCGGCGGCGCGTTTTCGATGGAGGGGCTGGTCGCCTCCGTCGGGCCGGGCGTCGCGTTGCTCTTACTGGTGCTGGTACCGATTTTCTGGAGCATTCCGGAAACTCTGCTCGTCGCCGAACTGGCGAGCATGATGCCCGAGGAAGGTGGCTACTACCGATGGGTCAGACGCGCCTTTGGTCCGTTCTGGGCCTTTCAAAATGGCTGGTGGACGTGGTGCTATTCGCTCGTCGACATGGCCATCTACCCAGTGCTGTTTAACCAGTATCTGGCATTTTTTTTCCCGGGCATTGCGCCAGAGGCGAAGTGGGTGATTTCGCTTGCGGTGATCTGGGGTTCGACGGCGATCAACCTGCGCGGCGCAGCGCGCGTCGGTCAGGTATCAGTCGTTGCTGCATTCATCATTCTGGGAACGTTTCTGGCCATCACGATCAGTGCGGTGCCACATATCACGCACGTTCCGTGGCGGCCGTTTGCGCACACCGGCCAATCATCGTTCGACGCGCTCGGTGTCGGACTTTCCATCGTGCTCTGGAACTACCTCGGCTGGGATAACGCCAGCACCGTCGGCGGGGAGATCAAGAATTCTGCGAGCACCTATCCCAGATCACTGGCGATCGCGCTTGCTGTCGTGACGGCCGGCTACTTGTTGCCTGTAACGGCGGCGTTAGGTGCAACCGATTGGACGACATGGAAAGACGGGGGCTGGCCGGCAATCGCGCGGGCCGCTGGCGGCGCCGCAGGGCCGGCGCTCGCGGTTGCCGTTGGCGCGGCCGGGATCATCAGTGCAATAGCACTGTTCAATGCGCTGTTGATGGCGTATTCGCGAATTCCACTCGCGATGGCGCAGGACGGATTGTTGCCCCATTCGCTTACCAAGCTCGATTCACGTGGCAACCCTGATCGCGCGATTCTTCTGGCGGCGGTGTGCTACTCGGTGTTTGCATTGTTGCCGTTCGCGCAGCTCGTTGTCGCCGATGTGTTGTTGTATTCGATGGCGCTGGCGCTTGAATTCGCCGCGCTGATCAAGCTGCGAGCGAGCCAACCGTTGTTGCGCGGCACATTCAGACTTCCGGTCGGCGTCCGTGGTATTGCGACGCTGGCTGCGATGCCGATGATCATTCTTGTTGTCACGATGTGGCTTTCGTATCGCGGCGGCGCCCTCGGAGCGACCGCTGTCGTTGGCTCGCTCCTGGCCGCGGCACTCGGCCCGCTGCTCTATCGCTTTACTCCACTGGCGCGTGGGTCTGCGGTGATTGCATCCGGCGCAGACGCGTGGGTGGAGTGAATATAAAAAGGAACAGTGGCCGCCGTCTGTCGGTCCGGATCCCACAGTAAACCCTCGGTACGCACCGCGTGTCGCATGGTCGTCACCTCACGACCGAGACCCAATCATGCGACCCACGTTCCAAGCAATCGTCCTCGCCACGCTCATCGTTGCGCCGTCCCTTCGCGACTTGGACGCACAGACCAGAGCACCCCAACCTGTTGAACGTCCTCGTGATGGCGAAGTGCGCATCGAGCGACTTCCTCAGGGGGTGACAGTGTTCGTCGGCCGGGCAAATCGCGCCGTACTGGGCGTCACCCTCTCCGATGACAGCCGAGCGGACAGCAACGGCGTGAAGATTTCGGAAGTGCGTGCTGACAGTCCGGCCGCGAAGGCTGGCATCAAGGCCGGCGACATCGTGACCGAGGTGAACGGAGTCAGCCTGCGTGTCGGGGCGGTCGACGCGGCAGATCCGGAGCTTGACGGTATCGCCCAACGGCGGCTGCAGCGCGCGCTCGCCAAGCTTAAAGCGGGCGACGAAGTTGATCTGCGCGTGCAGCGCGGTGGCGCCTCTCGCTCGGTCAAGGTGAAGACCGTTTCCCAATCAGAACTCGATGGTGACCGCGTCCGCGTGGCTGGCCAGCCGAACGTCATGACTGATCGCGACCGGGCGGCCATTGGCGTTTCCGTCGGGGCGTCCAACAACATTCGCGACACGCTGGGGCTGTTCATTACGTCGGTCGTCGCTGAAGGGCCCGCCGAGCGTGCGGGAATTGTCGAAGGCGAGCGCATCGCCTCAGTGAACGGCGTCGACGTCCGCGTCCCGCGCGAAGAGTTCGAAGACAGGGCCACTGCGGAATCGCGCTTGAACCGCTTCGTTCGCGAGGTGCAGAAGGGGGAGATCGGCGGTGCGCTGACGCTGCGGGTGTACGGTGGGGGCCGCTATCGCGACGTCTCGGTGACGACAGTCA
>JAYUWD010000469.1:0-9586 GCA_043753735.1 Gemmatimonadaceae bacterium | reverse complement strand
GGCCGTTGCCGTTTCCGGCGGCACCGAGTGTTGGTCCCTCGCCCCACATGAGGGCCGGCTTCGGATCGAACAGATGAACGGCTTTGGCGATGGTCTTTGTCGTCAGCTGCTCGAGCGGCGCGATGTCCACGATCCACAAGCTGCGACCGTGCGTCGCGGCAATGAGTTCATGATCGCGCGGATGGATCTGCAAGTCGAACACCGGAACACTTGGCAGATTCGTCGCGAACTTCGTCCACGTCTGGCCGCGGTCGATCGAGGCATAGATGCTGAGCGACGTTCCCACAAAGAGCAGATCGCGGTTGTGCGGATCTTCGCGAACGACATGCACCACATCGCCGACGCCATCCTTCGGCAGGTTGTTCACCAGCGACTTGAAACTCCGGCCGCCATCGGTGGTCACAAACAGGTATGGCGCGAAATCGTTGAGCCGATGGTTGTCGAACGCGACGTAGAATGTCGCGGTGTCGAACTTGGACGCCTCGATGCGTGCCACAAACGGGTCCTGCCCCGCCGGCAGCATCCCCGCAAACTTCGACGTCAGGTTCTCCCACGTCGCACCATCGTTCACCGACTTCCAGACGTTACCGTCGTCGGTGCCGGCAAAGAGCAGCCCCGGCTTGGCCGGGCTTTCCTCCAGCGCCACCACAGTCCCATACGTTTCCGCGCCCGTCGCATCGATCGTCACGCCACCCGTCAAACGCACCGACGTGTCGATTTTCGCCTCCAGTCGCTTGGACAAGTCGGGGGAGATGAGATTGAAATCCTCACCGCGCTTGGTCGACTTGAGCACGCGACTACCGGCGAAATAGATCACCGCCGGATTATGCGGCGAGATGAAAAAGGGCGCGTTCCAGTTGAACCGCAGCGCCAAGTCAACCGAGTCTTTCTTTTGTTGCGTGCGAAGCGGGGCAATCGCGGCTGTTTGTGCTTTCGTCGCCGCAACCAGCGGATCGCCCCGCACGGTCGCGATCGAATCTTCCCACGTCTTGTACCCAGGCTGCCAGTTCGGCTTCGAGAACTGCAGCCGCTCGCCGCTCTTGAGATTCAGACGCGACGCATTGCCTCCCTGCGATTCGCCATAGACGATGTTCGGGTCCGTCGGGTCCATCGCCGTATAAAAGCCGTCGCCGCCAGCGATCGTGTACCAGTAGCCCAGCGTCGTCGTGCCCGCCCTACGCTTGCTCGGGCCACACCACGAGCCATTGTCCTGCGCGCCACTGCAGATGTTGTACGGCACCGCCATGTCGTAGCTGACTTCGTAGAACTGGCCCAAGGGCAGATTCTGCATCTGGATGAAGTTGCCGCCCTTGTCATACGTGAACGCGATACCGCCATCGTTGGCGATCACCCAGCGCTCCGGATCATTGGGATCAATCCAGATGCCGTGCTGGTCGACGTGCACCTGTTGCGCTGCATTCCTTGAGCTTTTGCCGCCGTCGTCGGAGACCTGCAATTCGGTGCTCGAGAAATAGACGCGCTCCGGATTCTTCGGGTCGGAGCGCACTTGGGAGTAGTAGAACGGACGCACGTTGATGCTGCTCATTTTTGTCCACGTTGCGCCGCCATCGGTCGAGCGCCAGAGCCCGTTGTCGCGCGGTGTGCGCGACGGCGTGTATGCACCACCGGCTTCGGGCGCGGCCGCCTCGACCATCGCATATATCATGTTCGGATTGCTGCGATTGATGTCGAGCCCGATGCGTCCCTTGATCCCCTCCGGAAAACCACCGCCCTTCACCTCCGTCCACGTCGTGCCCGCATCAGTGCTCTTCCACAGCGCCGAACCCGGGCCACCGCTTTTCAGCGAGTACGGCGTGCGTAGCCGCTCCCAACTCGCTGCGAACAGGATGTTGGGATCCTTCAGGTTCATCGCGACATCGACAAACCCCGCCTTGTCGCTCACGAACTTCACCAACTGCCATGTGGTGCCGCCGTCGATGGTCTTGTACAGTCCACGCTCCGGGTTGGCCTTCCACGCCGCGCCCAGCGCCGCGACATACGCCACGTTCGGGTTGGTCGGGTGAACGACGATCCGCCCGATGTGCTGCGTCTTCTCGAGCCCTTTCAGCGCCCACGTCAACCCGCCGTCGATGGACTTGTAAATGCCAGCGCCCGGCTCGATGGTGTTGCGCGAGTTCGGCTCACCCGTGCCGGCCCACACCTGCTGCGTGTCACTTGGCGCAATCGCGAGCATTCCCATCGAAATCACGCGCTTGTCGTCGAACACGGGCCGCCAAGTAGTGCCGTTGTTGGTGGTCTTCCAGATCCCGCCCGCGGCGGCCGCCACGAACAAGGTCTTGGACGGACTTGGGATGCCGACGACATCGCTCAGGCGCCCCATGAAGTTGGCCGGCCCAACGGTGCGCCACCGCAAACCGGCGACGGTCGCGGAATCGAGCGATTGCGCGGTCGCGTTCCCGGCAATGAGCAGGATCGCTGCACCGATGAGCGCGGGAAGGATTCGAAGACGTTGCATGATTTGTGCACGAGAAAGTTTTGCGGACCCCGCAGCGTACTCTGCGCAGTTCGCCACCTTTAGCAAGACGTGGTCGCTACCTCGCACGTTGAACCCAACGTGAGCTGCCAACCGACTTCGCATTCACATTCACAAGAAATTCATCATGCCCACACACGCATTCGCCGCCCACAGCGCCACAACGCCACTCGCGCCTTTTACTTTTGAACGGCGGACGCCCGGTCCGCGGGATGTGCAGATCCAGATTCTTTTCTGCGGTGTTTGCCACTCCGATCTGCACACCGTGCGCGGTGAGTGGGGAACAATCGCCTACCCACAGGTCCCGGGACACGAAATCGTCGGGCGCGTGCTGGCCGTCGGCGCCGATGTCACCCGCTACAAGGCCGGCGACACGGTCGGTGTCGGTTGCCTCGTGGACAGCTGCCAGACCTGCGCGTCATGCGGCGACGGGCTTGAGCAGTATTGTGAAAATGGGTTTACAGGCACGTACGGCAGCATCGAAAAGCAAAGTGGCAAGCCGACCCAGGGGGGCTACTCCGACGGCATTGTCGTTGACGAGCGTTTTGTCGTCCGCATTCCTGACGGCATGGACCTCGCCGGCGCGGCCCCGCTGCTTTGCGCGGGCATCACGACGTTCTCACCGCTTCGTGAATGGAAGGCGGGCCCAGGCAAGCGCGTTGGCGTTGTCGGCCTTGGTGGACTGGGCCACATGGCCGTCAAACTGGCGCACGCGATGGGCGCGCACGTGACGCTCTTCACCACCTCAGCGGGCAAGGTGGAAGACGGTCGTAGACTGGGCGCGGACGATGTCGTGATATCGACCGACAAAAAAGAGATGAAGCGCGTCCGCAATTCGCTCGATCTGATCATTGATACCGTCAGCGCACCGCACGATCTCGACGCCGAACTCAATTTGCTGCGTCGCGATGGCACGCTGGTGTTGCTGGGCGGGTCTCCGGTGCCACACCCGTCGCCCTCCGTATGGCCGTTCATCACTGGCCGCAGGCGACTGGCCGGTTCGCTCATCGGCGGGTTGCCGGAAACGCAGGAGATGCTCGATTTCTGCGCCGCGCACGGGATCGTGTCCGACATCGAACTCATTGACGCGAAGGACATCAACAGTGCGTACGAGCGGATGCTCAAAGCCGATGTGAAGTACCGTTTCGTCATCGACGTCGCGACAATCAACGGCTGAGGTTTCGCGACTTCGAGGGGTTGCGCACGGATCGTCGGCCAGGTGACGATCGGTGCGCAGCCGCGGATTCACGCGCTGTCGGGATGCAGTGCAATAAGACTGTTACCGGGCAATGCCAGCACTTTGGTGGTCCACGATGTGCCGCGGCGATTCTTCATCGTCACCGCGTCGATGGTGACATAGCGCTGGTCCAGCACGGCCCAGACAGCGTCATTGCGCTCCTTGCCGTGCATTGACACAAGAAACAACCCCTCCGCCGCCAGGAACCGCTCGTACCGCTCCATCCCCACGAGCGGATCGTGGTGGTAGTAAATGCTTTCGTTGAACACGATCGCGTCGAACAGCTCGGTGGTTGTGAAGTCGTTCATGTCGGCCGCGATGAACCGCGTTCGCTCATCCTGCTTGTCCGAGGCTTGGCGAACCGGCTCGGCGAAATCAGTCCCGACGTACCGCGAATAGCACCCACGCAGTTGCTCATGCAGCACCCCTTCGCCACATCCGACGTCGAGCAACGTGCCCCCGGGCTTCAATCGGGCAAAGTAGCCGGCGAGCACAGCGTGGTGCGCCAATTCGTCGAGATTGCGCAACCATTTCCAGCCGCCTTCGGCATACTCGGTGTTCCACCGGCGCTCACGGTCGATCCCCAGGGTGCGGCGCACAGCCCTCGCCATCCGAAACCCCAACGGCGGTGCAGTCTGCTCATCTGTATTGTTCAATTGGGTCATCGATCTTCGGAAAAGGGGGAAGGAGGGCCGGCCCCGGGACGTTCAGGCTCGAGCCAAGGGGGCAAAGACGGCTCAGCCGATCGCAGGCGTGAGCAGCATTTTCAACAGCTTGAGGCGAAGCTGCCAAGCGGGGAGAGGACCACCCACGCTCACCCGCCCAAGGCGCCACGGATTCGTATTCTTGCCATTTCCCCAACGCTTGAGGGTACACGCCGAGCGATAGCCGGCGGCGCGAACCATCGCGACGGTGCGTTTATCGTGTGATCCGTAGGGAAATGCGAAGCTTTCGACGGGCGCGCCAATGTGCGCCTCCAATTCTTCGCGCGATCCCGCAAGCTCTTCACGCGCGCTGTCGAAGTCGAGACCCCGAATGCGGCGATGCCGACGCGAGTGTGATCCGATGTCGTGTCCGGCGTGGGCCATCGAGCGTAGCGTGGCGGCGTCCATCAGCTGCGCGCGGGGCGCAGCCGAGTCCCACACATTCGACCCGCCGATCTGTGAAGACACGACATACACGGTGCACGGCCAATGGTGCTGGGCCAGGACAGGCAACGCGTACGACTGCACACTTTCGTAGGCGTCGTCGAAAGTGATCGCCACGGCACGCGAGGGAAGATCGATCTCGCCCCACTGCCATCGTGTCAGATCTCGCACGGTCACCCCGACAAACCCGTGCGAAGCGAGCATCTGCAGATGTTCGGCAAAGAGTGCCGGAGTGACGAAGTTCAAATCGTCCGCTGCGCCTGCTGGCGGCACCTCCACGCGGTGGTAGCACAACACCGGCACACGCATGCTACGACTCGCGCGCGACGGGCTCGCGGACTGGGACGTTTTCGATCGGCGTGACATCGAACACGTTGCCCGGCGCACGCACTGGCGCGGTACGACGCTCGGGCTTTGCGATCGCGAAACCTTCCGTTTCACGCCGTTCCACGTCCCACAAGAGCGCGTACTTTGCAAATGCCGACCAGGCGTGCACGGCGCTCAACACGAACCCGCGCCGACCTTCGCGCCAAGCCCCCTGCAGAAAGTAGCATTTTATGAAACGCCACGCCGGGCGCGCCACGAGGTGCGAAAGACCCACCCGTTTGCCCTTTGCATGGAGATCGGCGGCGCCCCACGCCGAATATGTGGTCACCTTGTTCAGTTGGTGCGCCAGATCACGGTACGAATCGTGGTCTAGTCTTCCCGTCAGATCGACAACGTCACCATTGTACTCCAATCCTTCGTGCACCCGCTGGGAGCGGTACCGTAGCGTGGATCGAAAGAGCCGAACATGGCGATCGCGCCCCCATCCACCGCGTTCCATGGGCGCACCGAGATACCGGTTGCGCATGTGAACGCGAAACGCGTCGACCTGCGGCGCGGCGATTGCCGTTTCAATGGAATCGCGCAGTTCGGCGGTCACCCGTTCGTCAGCGTCCACTGCCAGAATCCATGGCTGCGAAGCGACGGCGATCGCGGCATTTCGCTGGGCGCCGATTGTCGGACCCGTATTCTCCAGTACAACCGCACCAAACCGGCGAGCGATTGCGATGGTTTCATCGGTTGAACCAGAATCGGCAACGATGATCTGAGCTGCCCACCGGACCGACGCAAGACAGGCAGGAAGCCGGTCAGCTTCATTGAGTGTCGGGATGACGACGGTGACCTGGAGGGAGCCAGTCGACACGCTACTACCTCGGAAACCTTGCGGAAAAACCTTATTTGACGAGTATCATTCAGCTTCGTTAAGGCAGTCGGGAGGGTCAAGGCTCCAAGCTCAGTCTTAACGTGCACCTGTTCCCCACTTCGTACCCCGCTATGCCCTTCCAAGTCCTCGGCAATTGGACAGAGCCTCGGTCGCTGCTGGTCGTCGAGGATGATCACGCGCTGCGCCAGACCCTCGTCGACGCGCTGCGCACGATCTGTGACGATGTGAAGCAGGCCTCGACGCTGGCGGAGGCGAGCCGCCTTTGCGCTGAGGAGGAGCCCGATCTGGTTCTCCTCGATCTTGGACTTCCCGATGGCGACGGATCTGAGCTGCTCCTCCGACTCCGCGCCGCGACAGCCGTTCCGATCATCGTGCTCTCGGGGCGCGAGGACGAAGAGCAAAAGGTGTCGCTTCTGGATGCTGGTGCGGACGATTTCATCAGCAAACCCTGCAGCGCCGCGGAGCTCATTGCTCGGGTTCGCGGCCAGCTCCGACGTTCGGGAGCGTCAGTCGCGGCGCGAAACGCCGTCAGTTTTGTCTGTGAAGGGGTGAAGATCGACCTGGTCAATCAGCGGGTTACCAGAGACGGAAACCCACAACGTCTCACCCCGACCGAATGGCTCCTCCTGCGGGCGCTCGTGCTCAACATCGGCCGGCCGCTCACCCCACGCCAACTGTGGGATCTTGTCTGGGACCGCGAATTTGGCGACTTCGCAGTGCATGTTCGTGTCCATATGACGCACCTGCGGAGAAAGATCGAGCCCAATCCGGCGATACCGAGACTGATCGTCACTGAGCCAGGAGTCGGGTATCGCTTCATCGCGCCATGATGCGAAACCCCGTCCTCCTGTGGGGCCGGTGGCTTTTTCTGTACGTCGCGGTCACCGTCGTCTTCTACCCGATTGCGACGCTGCCAGAGATCCGAATCGCACACGGCGTTCTGGTCTACCTGTTACTGATTGTCGGTGCCAGCCGCGAGGGTGGACGCGCGCTTTCGGCCGTGATGGTTGTGCTCAGCTATGGCGCAGTCGACTGGTTTTTCGTACCGCCTCGCCAGGCGTTCGGGACACCAACCCAGTTGGATCTGATCATCCTGATCGGTTTTTTTGCCACGGCAACCGTTATCTCGCAGTTGGTCATCACGCTCCGTCAAACCGCGAGCCTGGCCACAGCACGCGCCGCGGAAATCGAGCGATTGGGCGCTGAGCGTCTGCTGCTCGAACGCGATGCATCACGCGCGCATGTGCTCCGCGAAGCGGAGCGGTTGAAGAACGCGCTGATCGCATCGCTGGCCCACGATCTGCGCTCCCCCATCACGACGCTCACGATGCTCGCCGACCCGGCCTCGCCGGTGGCTACAAACGTCGCGCTTTCGCGCATCCGTGACGAAGCCCGTCGGCTCGACGAGTTTTTGCGCACACTCGGGCGGTTTACCGCGTACGGCGATCCCGACAACCTGCTCGTGGTCGAGTCCCATGTGGTGGACGACCTGATTGGAACGGCCATCCTGTCGTCGGAAAGCGCCCTCATGGTGCATCGGGTCGTCGTGCACCCTGCCGCAGCTGACACACTGCTCATGGTGCGATGCGACTTCACCCTCACGCTCCAGATAATCGGCAACCTGCTCGTCAACGCCGCGCGCTACTCGCCGCCCGGTTCGCTGATCGAGGTCAGTTCGAAATTTGACGACGGCATCGTGCAAATCACCGTCGCTGATCGAGGCCCGGGGGTGGCTGACGACGAATTGGAGCTGTTGTTCAGACCGCTCGCGCGGGGAAGGTCGGCACTGACCTCACCCACGGGAACCGGAATGGGGCTCGCTATCGCCCGCACCTTTGCGCTGGCACAGCACGGCGACGTGATCTACTCGGCGCGGGTCGGTGGTGGCGCAGAATTCCGGCTGGAGCTGCCGTCGGCATCGCACCACCAGCTGTCGCTGGCGCAGGAGCCGACGAAGAAAGGGCCGTCTAGCTAGGGCTCGACGGGCTCCGGTGTAGCGTCCGGATCAGCGTCGGCTTCGGGCTCGCGCGGGTTGCCGAACTCGTCGTACTCGTCGGGGAGGCCTGCAGCTTTGCGGCGGGCGCGCTCTTCCTTTTTGGCGTCCTTCTTCGCCTGCCGCTCCATTTCTTTGCGGCGCTTCTCGTAGTCGTAGTTGGGTTTACGGGCCAAACGCGGAAGCTCCGATGCGTGCGTGTCGCTGAGAATAGTGGATGCGTCTGCGCGCCAGTACGCGCTGCATCAGCCGCACGATCGCCGTTCGGCATGCCGGAACATAGTACGGGGACGCACGCGCCGTCAGCGCGCCTCACACAAGGCGCCAGGCTCGCTCAATTCGTTATCACGCAATCGTCGAAGACCTTCCGCTGGGCATCCTTCGGTGTCTGGATGTCCTTGTAGAAGTCGTCGAAATAGCCGAGCGTCTCCTTCACGGTGCGCTGAGTCAGGAGTTGGCCAAGTGGATCGGCATAGAGCGCGTAAATTGCCGACTTCTTTTCGGTGAAGAGCGGGAGCGTTTTCGCATACTCCGCAGTGAAGGCACAGTAGCCGCGGAACTGTCGCTCGCGCACGCTCTTGATTCGAAGCTGCGGGTCAGGGATGGCGTATGAGGTATTCACCGCTCCTGCGTAGTCGAAATCGTACGCGATCGGAAAAATGTCGCCCGTACGGGTGCGTACCAACTCGGCGTTGTGAAGCCCGCCAAATGAAAAGTCGGTGTTGCCGATCATGTACTGAAAGAGAAACGCGATCGACGAGCGGGGGGCATCCAGATCGTCCGCTTTGGCACCCTTCTGCTTGAGGATCGTGCCCCCCATGCGTTCGGCAACCTGCGCGGGATCCTCGGAGATGAACCCGTAGCGCGTCGCTTCGACTTTGCCTGTCGCGCTGTCGGCGTAGGAGACCTTGAGCAGGCGCACATGGTGGCTCGCCGGCGTCAGCAGCTGATACACCCGGTAAAGCATGAATTCCTGCAGGATGTATTGCTCGTACACATCGCTGTTGCGGCAGAAGTTGACAAGCTTCGGTTCGCCCAGGTCGTGGAAGAGTGTCTTTTTCGATGCCTTGTCGCTGACTTTGATTCGCAGCGGTGGGAAGCCACAATTCTTGAGGCGCCAAATGCCACGTGTGCGCGCACGCACCGGCACAGTGACAACGGCGCCGGCGCTATCGACGTAGCTCATGGTCGCCGGGTGATACGGGGCGGTCGCGTCGCGATCCTTCCGGATTTGCCGAATGTTCAGCGTCAGTGTGACGGCAAGCGGAACTTCGCTTGCAAAAAGCCGCGGCAACTTGTGGGGCTCGATCACGGTCTCCGCCGCCGAGGCCGTACTGTCCACGTTATTGGCTTTGTTGTTGGCGCCCTTTTTTTCGCTCTTTTGTTTGAGCTTCTTGGCGTCCTGCTTTGCTGCGCGCGCACTATCGGCGGACTGCGCGAGGAGAAGCAAAGGCGTTGCAGACATTGAAACGGTGAGGAGCGCGGCGCTGAACAGCAACCGCAG
>JAYUWD010000468.1:0-9590 GCA_043753735.1 Gemmatimonadaceae bacterium | reverse complement strand
TCGTGTTCGCCGCGGCACCAAGTGCGGTCACCCCAAGCTACACCGTCAACACACTCAATGCGTTTTTACTTCGGATCACCGACGGTTTCAAGGTTGGTGACCAGTTTAAGCTGGATTGGACCGGTACTTCGGCCGGTTCGCTGTTTACGTCCAACTTCACTGGACCCGATGGTTTCGCCACTGGCTGCACTACCGGCGCAGCATGCTGGCCGATCGGCGGCCTCTCCAAGGCGTCGCAAACGTTCGGTGCGGGAAACTACACTTTTACCCTCAACGTAACACGTAACGCGTTGGGCTCCCCGAACGGAGGCTCTGGCTTTATCGACGTCGCGACCGTGCCAGAGCCATCCACCTACGCGCTCATGGGCGCTGGCCTCTTGGCGGTTCTGGGCTTCGCGAAACGTCGCCGCGCCTGAGCACGTTCGCGGTAGGCGTTTTTCAGTTTGCGCTCCATTGGCAAAAAGAGGGTCCTCGCAGTGTGCGAGGACCCTCTTTTTAGGCGCGTGCGTGGCGTGAAAAATCAATCGGGGCGGGAGCCGTACTGCCTTCAACACCGTACGACGCCTCGCCAACGACCTTGGATGCCACGCCCCGGCCGCGCCCCTAACGGGGATGCGTCGGCGTTACTTGACACCCGCGTTCGGACGCCGGTCGTCAGGCACGAAGTTGTCGCGATACGGCATCTTCACCGCGCGCAGACGCGTGGCATCGAGTGTGGTGGTATCGGGAATGATGGCGTTGGCCGCCAGCAGATACGCGGTGAGCGCGTACGACTGGTTGTCGGTGAGCGTCCCCGGGGTCGCCTGCGGCATCGCGCGCTTGAGGTAATCAAAGACGGTCGTGGCATACGGCCAGTAGTTGCCGATGGTGCGCGTGAGCGAGGGGTCGCGGGCAAAGCGGAATCCCTCGGCTTTGGGATCGCGCCCCACCAATGCCGGATATGTGGGCGCCATCCCTTCGCCGGCCTTGCCGTGGCACGAAGCGCATTGCGCCGCAAACAGTACGGCCCCTTCTGCCACCGATCCGTGACCGGCCGGTAACTCCGCACCGTCCGGGCCCACGTCGATGTTCATCGCGCGGAGCGCCGAGTCGTTCGGGGCGTGGCCGAGCGTGTAACGTTGCTTGGCGCCGGGACCACCGGACACCGCACCGGCGTCATACGACGCGAACGTTGCGGGTGCTGAATCCGCTGCGGTGCACGACGACAGCACGATCGAGATTGACAGCATTATCCCACTGCGCAAAGGGGCGTAGCGCATCACGTGTCTCCAAAGAATGAGACGGCGCCGGCGCGATCCACCTTGATACCGACGATCTGGTTGTAGTGGTAGGCGGTGCCGATGCCACGCTCGGCAATCATTTCCGTGCGCGTGGGCTGGACGTAGCCCGCATCATCGATGGTCCGACTGAGAATGATCGTCTCGGTGCCACGCCACTCCCACAAATATTGAAAGCGCACCGAACACTTGGGTTGCGGCGTGTTCAACAGCTCCGCCAGCTGCCAGCTCTTGCCGCCGTCCACGCTGATGTCCACCTGCTTCACTCGACCGCGACCGCTCCACGCCAGTCCGCTGACGGTGTGCCACCCATGCGACGCTAACGCCTGCGGTGCACACGGTGCGGTGATGATGGACTTGGCATCGACTTCCAGCGTGAAGATGCGCGCCGTCGCATTGGGCATCGGATCGGTGTACTTGGATGTCTCCCAGCGCGTCATCCACGGTCGCGTGCCGAGTTCAAGTCGACGCAGCCACTTCACGTTGCTATTGCCCTCAAAGCCCGGGAGCAACAGGCGCATCGGGTAGCCCTGCGCGGGGCGCAGCGGCTCGCCGTTCTGCGCCCACACCACGAGGGCATCGTCCCAGGCTTTTGCGATTGGAATCGAGCGCGCCAACAGACAGGCATCGCCACCTTCAGCCAGAAACCACTTGGCCTGCGATTGCACGCCGGCTTCGCGAAAGAGGGTGGCCAACGGCACACCGACCCACTCCGAGGTGCTGAACAGCCCCGCCATGCGTTGCGGCGTCAGCTCCGGCTTCGGTTCACGATAACCAGCCGCGCCGTTCCCGGAGCATTCGATGAAGTGCGTGCGCGTGACCTGCGGGAATCGCTTGAGGTCGTCGAGCGTGAAGGTGACGGGACGATCGACGAGCCCGTGAATCGTGAGCGTGTGGCGCGCCGGATCGAGCGCGGGAATGCCAGCATGATGGCGCTCAAAGTGCAGATCCGACGGAGTGATCGTGCCTGTGAGATCCTGCAGCGGCGAGAGCGAGCTCCCGGCTATGAGACCGACCGGCGTGCGCGCGGGAGCGACGAAAGGCGAGCGCGAGCCGACCGCCGACGTCGGTGCCCCCGGCAGCTTGGTGGCGTCGAGCGGCACGACCGGTGGATCGGAAACTATGCTCGGCACCGCAGCCGGCATTGGAGATTGAGATTCGGCACCCAGCGGCAACCCCGAAAGCGCCGCGCCACCGATCAGTCCCGCCGCACCTGCCAGCAGCTCGCGACGGGACACCGTCGGCTGTTTGTGCCCCATCGCGACTGCTCCCCTGAATGTGTGCACCGATCTTCGCTTGACCCACGGCGCGCGGCAAGAGCGGCGCGTCGGACATCACGATTGTATTCCAAACCTTGAGATGATCGTTGGCGAACTGTTCGTCGCGATGGGAGGTGTGCGCCTGCTGCTGTGCGTAGGCCAGCGCAACTCCGGTCTACCGCCGAACCATCGTGATATCGAGTAACTGCTGACGCACCGACGTCGCCTTCCCGGCCTTGGCCAACGCCGCCCACAAACGCTCCACTGTCTCCGCGTCCACCAGCCCCGCCGGTGACCCGCCATCTGCCGGTGTGCCCATCCGTTCGCCCGTGCGGAACGCATCCACCGCGGCGATCACGTCACTGGTGAACAGGTTGGCATCGGCCATCCGCGGCGTCAGCGTGTCGCCGGCCCTGTAGAGCCCGAGCGCGTTAAGCATGACCTTGAGCTGATACACGTCGCCGCCCGCGTACTGCTGCAGCGTGCGATAGCCGAGCGTCTGGGAGATACTGTTGTAAATCCGCCGCAGCTCAGCGAGTGGCTCGGCGTTTTCGCAAACGTTGATGTTCACCGTCTGGCCGTCGGTGCGGCGCGACATGCCGGGGCGCGAGTCGGCGACGACTACCGCGGCCGACGTGCGAAGCCCGTGCCGCTTGTCACCGCCCAGCACGAAGCCGGCGTTGATCGCGTCGATCATGCGATCAGCGAGGTGCGTCGGCGTGCCCTCGCGCGCTTCGAAGCTGCGCGCCACCGCGTCGAGCACCTGCGGGCCTACAAGGATGTTGCCCTGCGTGACGTAGTTCTTTCCCGCGCGATGCCCCGCCCACTGGTTAGGGCCGGTGCCCGTATGCTGCGCGCTCCGACCATCCATCCCGATCACCCCAACCTGCCGCTGCTGAAAGCCGCTGTCAGCGGCCAGCAACCGCTTGAGGGCGGCGTCGGGCGCTTCTCCCTTCGCGAGCGCGTCGAGCAGCTCATTGCCGTACTCGGTGCGCGTACTGGCCTGCGTCGCCACCGCACCGACTCCTTTGCGCACCCACGGTACGCCGTTGCCGACGCACGGGACCCGCGTGGTCACGGCCACGCCCACTTCGCCGGTGCGCGGATCGATCGCGGCGATCGAAAACGTGTGGAACACCAGCGAGTCGCGCCATGCATAGGGCTCCTGCGCACTGGCGGTGCGGGAGGAGGCGGCGGCGGCGGCGGCGGCGAGAAACATCACGGCCAAGACAGAACGAACGCGCATAGTGAACTCGCGGCAAGTGGTGAACATCATGCTGACCGGTTCTGTAAAGCTGCCGCCGCCTCAGCTCCGCTATCTCGCTGTTTGAGCTCCACCCCGATCGCTCCGAGCCGCCCCACCACCGGTACGATGGCAAACGTCGGCAGCAGGAGGAGCGGCGCGAGAATAGGCACCAGCCGCCGCTGGCCCGGGCTCACCAGCAGCAACGCGAACACCGCAACGGCCACGACATCGATGCCGATCACGACAAACATGATCGTGCGCACCTTGGCGTACATGCGCCGGAGCGTCTCAGTCGGAATTCGGGGAAGGTCGTTCATGAGTGAGAGCAGGTAACCAGCAGCAGCCAAGCTCGAGGGCGTTACGCGCTGGGCTCAAACTCGATGAGGATCGTACCCGTGGGTACAATCACCGTCTCCGTCACTTGCCTTGCGGAAGCGGCCGGATCGACCGGCGGATCGGCGGGTGCCCCGACGTTCATCACGGCCAGCAGCACAGCCGCCTCCTGCGCGTTGATGTTCAGCGCCCTCGCCGTTTCGTCGGCGACTGCCTGACTGCGGGCGGCTGCGCTGGAACGGGTGATGGGAGTCTGTTGGCCTTCGAAGCGGAAGGCCACGGCGATCCTTTCGGGCAGTGTCGCAAGCAGGCGGTTCGCCGCGAATGTTTCGGTTCCGAGCTCGACCTGCACCGCCAGCTTCCCGTCGATGCCGGTGACACCGGTGACCAGAGCCTCGTACGCGTCGCCCGAGACCGGAGTCAGCTGAAGAGTGCCATTGGCGGCGGTGAAAGCCGCGTTGCCGTGCGTGAAAATGTGTGAGGCCGTGCCCACGCGCAGCGAAAGCACCTTGAAGATTGTGGCCAGAGCGGCCTGCGGGATGGTCGCGCCGTGAATCGAAACGAAGCGCGCGGTGACGCTCACGCTCCGCGTCGACGGCGGCGGTGCGGCCGGTTGGCCTGCGGCGGCTCGCACGATGTTCTGCGCATCCTGGGTCGGGGGGGCGACTCCGCTCGTCGGGTCAGACGCAGCGGCCGCTTGCTCGTCGAGCGCGCGCTGTCCCGCCATCGCGGCACCCAGTCGGGTCTGCGACACGGGTATGCCCGCTGGGGAAGCTGCCCCCTGCGCCAACGTCATCGCGGTCTGACTGAGCTGGCCGGCCGTGGCCAGCGCGCGGTCGGCAGCGGCACCCGTCATGCTGGCCGCCGCCTGGCCCATCTGGCCGGCAAGCGCGGTAACCGAGCCGACGATCTGCGCAAGTTCCGCGCGCCCTGACATGTCGCGGAACAGTCCCGCCTGGGCAAGCGCCGCCAGTGTCCCTGGGGCGGTGGCGGAGTCAGGGAATGCCACCGGAGCGAGAGGCGCTAAGGTTGCGGATGGCGCGGCCGCGTCGGCCTCGCCGCGCTGGAAACGGCTGTCAGTTGATGCCGGCGAGATCGGCGGCGGCTGGTGGGGGATCGGGCTGTCGGTCCACTGGAAATAGCGTTCCAGGTCGAGGTACTCCGCACTGTTCGCGCGTCCGAGCACGGCTTCGGCGAACATTCCGCCGGTGGGCAGGAATACTTGGTCGGTGACCGCGGCCGCGTCCCGCACGGCCGGGTCGGAGAAGTGCGTGAGCACGTCGTTCGCGAACTCGAGCAGCGATAGAGGCTCCGTCAGCTTGCCGTCTATGCGCAGACGTCGGACGAGCGCCTCGACCGAGGTGCGGTCGAGCCGCCGCATCCTGAGTACGATAGCCCCGGGAGTGATCGCCACTGGGTACGGGTGGGCGATCGTCGTAAGCGGCACACCAAAGCCTGCGGATGCATCACGGTGGCCGAAGCGCACGGCGCGCAACAGCGCGACGATCTCCTCGGGTTCAATGGCGGCGAGAATAGCCCGGGTCAGCGCGTGACGTCTACGCAACACTTCGACGCGCAACTCTGCGAGGAAGCGCTTGTGGTTTGCGACCAGCCGCGCGTGTGCGTCGGCCGCCGCCTCGTTGCGGGCGAGGATCCTTGCGCGCGCAATGGCGCGCTCGCGAACCTCGGCCGCCGTCGGGCCGGGGTCGGGCAAGCGTGGCATCGTCCACTCGAGGAAGTGGCGGCGCTGGCCCGCCTGAATCGGCTCGTTGCCTATGGGCGTGTCAGCGAGATCGCGGGACTCGGCGCCGAGCGTGTAGTGGCCAGCGAGGACGAAGGCACCGATCGCAAAACGCGTCTCGTGACCGTCGACTCGCAACACCAGACGCTGGATGGCGCGGGCGTTGCGGATTGGGGGGAAGACAAAAATGCGCACCCTTACATCACCGGCTGAGCGCGGAAGCACTTCCTCGCCCAGGACCTCGTCGTCGCCACTCACGCCGACAGCAAGCGAAATCTGCACCCGATCGTTGGTGGTAAAGGACAGCCGGATCCGCAAACCGTCGAGTCGGCTAGGCGTCAGCTGCAGCGCCGGCCGCGCCAGGCGGGGCTGAGGCGGCGCTGCCGGTACACCCTCTTCAACGAAGTAGGCATCGCCGGGCTCCCGCAAGGCCGTCGGCAAGTGCGGGCGGATAGCGTGCCAGTACTCGCGGATAAAGCGATTGTCGCTGAAGTCGAGCGCGGTAGTGGGCAAGAACAACAGGGGCTCGACGCGCTCGATCTCGACCCGGGTCAGGTAGTGCTGAAGCAGCTCGTAGTACTGGATATTCAGCGCGTGCATGTGGTTGTAGTTCGTCACGTTGGACGTCGTCGCACGCGCGGTTTCGCTCTGCGCGTCCTCGACGACCGCCGTGCTCCACAGCGAGCGCACGGCCGACGCGTTCTGGGAGGTGCTGAGCGCGATGCGTTGATTGAGTCGGGCGACGATCGCCCGGTCTCCGTCCGTGTCTGCCTCTATCGTTCCCGAGGCGCCCGCAGCGGTGGTGACGAAGCCCGCCGCGAGCACGCCGGAGACGCCCGCCCCGATCAGGCCTCCTACCACCGTCCCAACGCCCGGCGCAGCCACGGTGCCGATCGTTGCGCCAAGCCCCGCACCAAGCGCGACCGCCCCGACCACGCCGGCCGCGGTGGCGGCGCTGTTCGCCTCGGTGTGCGATCCGCCGCTGGCCTGCTCGCGTGCGGTCGCGGACGTAACCTCCTCGAGCGCCCGAGTCTGAACGAACTGCGCCGCCACCGACTCCCGCGCTTCAGCACTGTCGCTGGCGCGGGTGCGTTGCGAGCGGCGCCAGTTGACGTATGCGATCTGGCGTTGCTCGCCGGGTGCCAACGATAAGCTGTGCGTGACCTCGCCGAGATGGGTGCCGAGGTTGATCCATCGCTGGCGGTGGTCGACGAGGAACCCTAGCCCCACCTGAGGGCAGCGCACACGGGTGAAAATCTCGCCCAGGTGGCCCGGTTGCTTCAGGGCGTGCGACAGCGGCATCGGCTCGACGCAATCGTCGTCAACGAGAAGCGTGAGGCCGGTGAGCTCGCGCTCGAGCACGAACGAGGCGAAGCGCACCGTCGAAGCGACGGCACCGATGGCGGTCGGGATCAGTTCGGCCGGCGCCGACGGCCGCTCCGCGAACCCGTTGTCGCGCGTGGCGGCGAGCAGCGCCGCTTCGACGGCATCGCCGAGTGCGGCGAGGTCAGCCACCGTCACCACGCCTGCCTCGCCCAGCGCGGCTGCCGCCGCGGCCTCGAAGCCAAGCGCGCGCAGGGGAGCGGTAGGAGAAGTCGCAGGGTCAAGCCCCGGGGCGAGCGCGGCAACCGCATCGGCATTCAGCGCGCCACGAGCTCCAGCAACGAACGCTCGCGCCGCTCGAAAGGGTGCCGCACCCGCCGCAGCTGCGAGGGTCGGGAAGCCTGCGCGTACGAGCGCCCGTGTGCGTACTGCCCCCAGCTTACCCTCTCCGCGGGCGTGTCCTGATGCGGCCATTTCCCCCCCTTTTGAATGATGAGGCAAGAACGTGGGGATGGGTACGGAGTGTCGCAAGCCGCAGCGGAGGGCACCCGCGTCTGGGCCCGCGGCCGCGCTGCTTGATGGGCTGCAACGGTTGTCGTGTTGCATGCACGGTGGGTGTCAACGAATGACGAGGCACCTTGCGACGAAGCGGGCGGCGCGCCATTAGCCAATGCGTCAGTGAAGATCTCCTTGAACGGCATTCCGGCGTCACCGGCGCAGCATTCGGGCGCTCCCCCAATTTCCTACCCTACAGAACCATGTACAGCGTCACGCTCACACGCATCGGCATCGCTGCAGTGGTGGCGTCGATCGTCGCGACCCCGCAAGTCATTCAGGCACAGGGCTACCCGTTCAGCCAACGCGGCACGGTCAGTCAAAAGGTCGCGTTCACCGAAATCAGACTCGAGTACGGCAGACCGACTGCGCGAGGACGCTCATTGTTCGGCGTACTCGTACCTTGGGACAGCATCTGGCACCCAGGTGCGGATCTGGCGACGGAAATTACGACGACTCGTGACATCACCCTCGAAGGGCATCCGGTCGCGAAGGGCGTGTACACCACGTGGCTCATTCCGCGAGCGCAGGGGGCGTGGACCGTCATACTCAATCGAAAGACCAGAATTCAGCACACGCCCTACCCTGGTGCGGCGTCGGAGGCGTTGCGGATTGACGTGGTCCCGGATCTCAATTCACACGTGGAAACGTTGACCTGGTTCTTTCCCATGGTGCTGCGCGATGAGTGCGCACTTCGAATGCAGTGGGGAACGACCGGCATCACGCTCCGCGTCAAGGCACCGTATGGCAGCGCCGCCAACTTGGCTCCGCGATTCTCGCCGGATGGCGGGACGACACGCATCACACAAGACCATCTCGTTGTGTGGGCCGGAGACTCCGCCGCAACCGCCAGCGACTTTCTCGCCGTCATCAATGCCAACCCGTCTTCACCAAAGTACGGTACGGTGGTGAGTTCGATTGCGACCGGCGCCGTTGGTACACGTCCGCACCACACCGAAGCGACAATGCCGACCGGCGGTCATCTGCTGGCGAACGGCTTTCGCGCGGGAACGACATGGCTCTTCGACCTCACCACTCCGCAGCAACCGAAGATTCTGACAACGTTTGGCGACGTCGCAGGCTTCAGTCACCCACACACGTACGTGCGTTTGGCGAATGGAAATGTGCTCGCGACGTTTCAGTACAAATCCGACTCGATGGCGGCGGCGCCGGATCATGCGCATGGCGCGATGGAAATGCCCGCAGCCACAGCGGCAAAAGTCGAGCACACGACCGGTGGGTTGGTGGAGATGGATGAACGCGGTGCGGTCGTTCGCAGTGGCAGTGCGGGGGACACCGCGATTGCGGACAAGCGGATCTTTCCCTACAGCGTGTTGCCGATGCCGTCGATCGATCGGGCGGTGTCGACCACGACCGACATGGATCATGGGAATGTGAACGCGACTGCGGAGTGGGTGCAGTTCTGGCGCCTGTCGGATCTCACACTCCTCAAGAGCATCGCCCTTGAACCGGGTCCGCGCGGCGATGAGCATCGATTGTCCGGCGAACCACGGCTGCTTCCTGATGGCAAGAGTGTCTACATTCACACGTTCAACTGTGGCCTCTATCTCGTGCGCGATGTCGATCACGCGCAACCGACGGCAACATTTATCAAGGCATTCGAAGGCCAGGGCTGCGGGGTGCCGATTCTCACCGGTCGCTACTGGCTGCAGACGGTCCCCGATGCGCATGCGCTCGTAGCGCTCGACATCACCGACGCTGAACATCCGCGTGAGGTTTCGAGATTGAAACTCGGCGATGACGAGCAGCCACACTGGATCGCGATCGATAGCGCCGGACGACGGGTCGTGCTGAACTCCGGCGGCGGTACGCCAGGCAATCGCCTGTTCATCATC
>JAYUWD010000467.1:0-3156 GCA_043753735.1 Gemmatimonadaceae bacterium | reverse complement strand
ACGTTGAAGGACAGCATCACCCGGGGCATCATCGATCTCGTCCTCAACGATCGTGGTGGCGGTGATCTGCGTCGTGTGCAGTTTGCGATCGTGACCTGGGATCGATCACTGCAGGGCAAGACGCTGCACGATTGGGCCGTCAGACGCGGCATGCCATCGACGCCGGAAAGCGCCGTCACGCTCATTCTCGAAGGTGTGCTCAATGGCGGCGCGGGGATGGTCTATCACGTGATCGATGAAGCCGACGTGAAGCGTATCATGGCACATCCGCAAACAATGATTGCGAGTGATGGGCGACTCACCAAGCTGGGCGACGGCGTACCGCATCCGCGCAACTACGGCACCTTCCCGCGTGTGCTTGGGCATTACGTGCGCGATGAACGTGTGCTCACACTGCAGGAGGCCGTTCACAAGATGACCGGCATGCCTGCAAAGCGACTCGGACTGCTCGATCGCGGCTGCGTGCGCGATGGTTGTGTTGCCGATCTCGCGCTCTTCGACGCTGCGAAAGTGCGCGACGTTGGCACGTTCACCGACCCGCACCACTACCCGAAAGGCATTCCGTGGGTGCTGGTGAACGGAGAGCCGGTCATCGCCAACGGTTCACTGACCTCGGCGCGCCCCGGGCGCGTGTTGCGTCACCAATCCAAGTAGTAATTGCGTCAGCAAGACAGGGTGCGGTCGAGAAAGGCGCGAATCTCGAGGTACATCTGCTCGTGAAAGCGCTCACGGTCGAATCCCGGCGGGTCCTGCGAGGGCGCAAATCCCGGGCTGGTCATCTCGGGCGGGAATGGACTCAGAAATGAGTAGTGCCCCGCGTTTCGCACGACCCGATGATCGACGAGCGTCGCTCCGCTCACGCCCTCGCTCACCCACCGGGCGTGCATGGCGTTGGTCTGCGCATCACTGTCACCAGTGAACATCAGGATTGGGACTCGCACATTGCGCAGCGCACCAGGTGCCATGAACCAAGGCGTTGCCGGTGCGAGAAGAATGATCGACTTGACGCGGGCATCTGCGGTCACTGGGATCGAGTGCCGTACACCCCCGGGTGAGTCGTGCGGGACCGAGGTCGGCAAGCCTCCGGCGAGAGCGAGTGCGGTGTAGCCACCGATCGAGTGTCCGATCACTGCGGCGCAATCGCGAACGAGTGAATCACGCAGCGCCTCGTCTGCATGCACCCAGTTGATCGCCGCTCGCCCATGACGCGGGCGCATCTCCAGATTTGTCGCCGTGTCGGCCAGCTCGTTGTTGCTTCTGTTGTTTCCAAAGTGCTCGATCAACGCGACAATGAATCCGTTTCGCGCGAGATCTGCGCCGAGCATGCGATGCGTATGCGGCGAGCCCCCCGATCCGTGTGATATCACGACAAGCGGAAAGCTCCCCGATGCGACCGGTCCGTTCATGCAGACGTTCGATATGTACGGACCAAAGCGTTCGGGCTGCTCAATGCCCGAACACGGATACAAAACATTCATTGGGTAACGGATCGCCGAATCGACATCATGCATTTCCACCGTTCGGCAGCCAACCGTTGCGTTCATCGTGGTCGAAGAATGGGTACAGGATCGAAGGGAAAGGCGACACCACCTTCGACGGCGATGAACGGGCGTTCGGCGCGGGCGGGGTTTGGCATCCACCGGATGGCTACCGTCAGTCAGGCAAACCGAGCGCCTTTGTAAGTCGACGAAAGCGCTCATCGGCATGTAACGGTCCCCATCGAGGATCTCGATTCAACCAGACTAGCCAGTGCGAGCGCTCCTTCACCGCGCGATCAAGCCATGCGAACGCGCTGTTACGTTCTCCCAGCCCCGCGTATACGAGCGCAACGCCATATGAAGTGACGTATGTTGCTCGGGACAGGGAGTCGAGATTCGCCAATATCCGGCGGGCATCATCGGCGTCTCCCATCTCCGCGACCAGATGCCCGCGGGCGGCGAGCGTCACCGCCGTGGTACTCAGCGACCCGGTCGCGGAATAGTGCCGCAAGGCGGCCTTCATGTCGCCCTGCGCCTCGGCGACGCGACCGCGGTACAAGTGCGCTAGCGCGAACGTCGGGTGGTCGCGCAGCACGATGTCCAGCCCGCGCGCTGCCTCAACGGTTTGACCTCTGTAGTAAAGAACCCACGCCGCGGTTGCTGCCGTACCGGGTGCGAGCGGATCAAGCTGTTGCGCGCGTCTTTCGTGTTCGCCGGCCTCCTCGAAACGTCCCATGGCGGTCAGGAACAGTCCGTACCATTCGTGTGCCGTTGCGTACCGCGGATTCAGCTGCAGCGCCCGTGCAAACTCCCGCTCGGCCAACGGCCAGTCCCAATCAAAGTACATGTGCACCAACGCCAGCGTTGCGTGCGGCTCGGCGAGCGTGGAGTCGAGCGCGATGGCTCGCTCTGCCGCCTCACGCGCTTTCGGAAATGCGTCGTTGGGGGCGATGGTGCTGGCATACCCAAGCTGGACATAGGCATCGCCAAGTCCTGACCATGCTGGTGCGAACAGCGGCTCGATCTGGAGTGCGTTGCGAAAAAAGGTGATTGCAGTGAACAGATCGGCGCCTCGCCTCGACCAATAGTAACGTCCACGTTCGTACTGCTCTGCAGACGCCTGCGCGAGCGCCGTATGTCGCGCACCGGTGGTCGGACGAATGTTTCCGACACCATACGCCGTCGGCAATGATTTATCTGCTTGCGCGCTCATTAATCGTTGGCCGATTGCCGCACCCACTGTCAGGATGGCGAGTAGTGCGGCCACGCCCACCAGTCTGCGACGCGGCCTAACCTTCACGAGTGGGCCACCGGGTATGCTGCCCACCGTTGGCGGTGGTTCAGGCACGGTGAAACCAGGCGCATCACTCGCCATCCGCAGTGAGGCCCCGAATGCCGGAAGTGGAGCAGACGCCGTTGTTGGTGGCGTTGCGATCGTGCGTGCGCGAATGCGCGCTGCCAGCTGCACTGTCTCGGGCGCCGGCTCTGCATCGTAGTCGATGCGCACCCAGCGTACGACGTCGTCATACACAGCAAGCGCACCCGCGCGGTCACCGATCGAATCGAGAAAGGCCATCAGCCGCGACGCCGCTACCTCGTCGCCGGGCGCATAACCCGCAGCGCGGCGCGCCAGCTCGGCGCCAGCCAAGTAATCGCCTTCATCGCGTTTGATTTCTGC
>JAYUWD010000466.1:0-9670 GCA_043753735.1 Gemmatimonadaceae bacterium | reverse complement strand
TGCTGATGTACAACGTCGATCAGTTAAATGCGGCGGGTGTCACCCCGCCTCGCACGCAATCGGAGCTGCTCGACGCGCTGCGAAAACTTGCCCGCGATACAAACGGTGACGGTCGCAACGATCATTGGGGCATGTGGGCTACGCTCAAGACTACATGGTTCGAGCGCTTCTACGATTTCTACCCGCTCTACCTGGCCAACGCCGGTGGGCAGACGTTGGTGAAGAACGGGCAAGTTCTTTTCGAGAACGCGGCCGCCGAGCAGGCGATGGAGTTGCTGCGCCGTGCGTTTGCCGAGGGGTGGTTGCCTAAATCCAACTTCGCACTGGGACGTGATCCGTTCGCCGATGGCACGGTGGCGATGAAGATCATAGGACCGTGGTTTCTGAAAGAGTTGAACGAGCTCAAGGTGCCCGGGTTGCGATACGATGTCGTTCCAGTCCCGGCAGTCGAGAGCGTTCCACCGAATAGGCGATATGCCTTTGCCGATCTGCGAAGCATCGCGATCTTCTCAACGACCAGGCATCCCGATGAAGCGGCGCAGTTTGTCGCGTATCTGACGTCGCCCGAGGCCGACCGCATGCTGATCGAAACGGCGAGTCAACTGCCGTATCGCAAGGCGCTGGCGCGCGACACGCGATTTACGCAATCGTTCGCCAAATGGCCACCGCTTGCGACCTATGCAACGTACGTCGAACGCACGCGTGATCTGGATATCGATCCGGATGTCGTGGAGATCTTTGATGTCATTTCGGAGGCGTACGAGCGTGGTGCGATCTACGGCATCATCCCCGTCAGGCCGGCGATCGCGAAAGCGGCCGCCGACGTTCGGAAGTTGATTCGTGCGCGCTGAAGAGCGCTCCGGATGGCTGCTTGCCGCGCCGTACGCAACGTTTCTGCTGGCGTTCGCACTCTATCCAATTGCGTTCGCACTGGCGCTTGTATTTCTGCACTGGGATCTCGTCACGACCCCAACATTTGCCGGCGTCGACAATGTGACGCTGCTGGCGCAGGATACTCGATTCTGGCAGGCGGTGGCAAACACGTTTCTCTTTCTGGCCATTCATGTTCCGCTGCAGATCGTCGCCGCGCTTGCGTTGGCCGTCGCGCTCAATCGCCAGTTGATGTTTCGCGCATTCTGGCGCGCCGCCTTCTTTCTGCCGGTCGTCATCTCGGGTGCGGTCGTTTCCATTCTGTGGAGTTCGCTCTACGCCACCGATGTCGGGTTGATTAACAATCTGCTCGTGCGGGTGGGCGTGCAACCCGTCCCTTGGCTCACCGATCCGCTCACCGCAATGCCGGCGATCGCCGCCATGGTCACGTGGAAGAACGTCGGGTTCTACATCATCATCTATCTCGCCGGACTGCAATACATCCCGCGCAGCTGCAAGGAGGCGATCGAAATTGAAGGCGCGTCTACCTGGCAGCGCTTCCGCTTTCTGACGTTGCCGTTATTGCTTCCGCAAACAATCCTTGTCGTCACACTCTCCACCATCAATGGCTTTCAACTGTTCATCGAGCCATATGTCATGACCGGCGGCGGGCCGCTCCGTCGCACCTACTCGATCGTACTCTATCTCTACACGAACGCGTTCTCGTATCAGAAGATGGGATATGCCGCCACCATTGGCGTCGCGCTCGCGCTCATGATCGGCACGGTCATACTCATCCAGCGCCGTGTACTCGGTGACGGTGACGCGTTATGAGAGCCCCATGAAAACGCTCAGTAGAATCGCGCTGTACACAATGCTGGGCGTCGCGGCGCTCACGTTCATTTATCCGTTTTTGTGGATGGCATCGAGCACCCTCAAGGCCCCTTTCGAAGTCGGAACACTTTCGCTTATTCCACAACACGCGACGCTCGACAACTATCGCACCATGTGGGCCCGTGCTCCATTCGGGCGAGCCCTGCTGAACAGCACACTGGTCGCAACGACCATCACCGCAGCGGTTCTCGTTTTCGGGTCGATGACGGCGTATGCAATGGCAAGACTCAACTTTCGTGGACGCCCGCTGCTCAATGCCATCACCACGGTCATTCTGCTCGTGCCGGGACAGCTCACGCTCATTCCACTCTACACGCTCATCGTGCAACTCGGTTGGATCGATACGTACGCCGCGCTGATCGTGCCATATCTGTTCAATGCCACCGCGATCCTGATGCTGCGGCAGTTCTTTCTCCAAATACCGCAGTCGCTCGTCGACTCGGCGCGCATGGATGGCATGAGTGAGCCACGTATCTTGTTCACCATCTTCTGGCCGCTCGCCAAACCGGCACTCGCAATCGTCGCGATCTTCACCTTCATGGGATCGTGGAACGAAGTGCTCTGGCCGCTGCTGGTGGTACGCGAGCAACAGCTCATGACGCTGCCGCAGCTGCTGACCGTATTTGCACTTGGTGGTGGCGCTGGCTCACTCGGTGTATCGCTTGCGGCTGCCATGGTGCTCGTCGTTCCCGTTGTCATCGCCTACGTCTTCCTGCAACGTCACTTCATCGAAAGCATGGCTGGCGCCGGGATAAAGGGATAGCATGCCTTCAGTAAGCTTCGAGCATGTCAGCAAGCGATTTGGCGACACCGTCATCATCGACGACTTCAACCTCGAAGTTGCCGATGGCGAATTGCTCGTGCTCGTCGGCGGATCGGGCTCGGGCAAGTCGACACTTTTGCGCATGCTCGCCGGACTCGAGACCGTTTCGTCGGGGACCATTCGCATCGGTGATCGCGACGTGACGTCGCTGCCGCCACGCGAACGCGAAGTAGCCATGGTGTTTCAGGACTACGCTTTGTATCCGCACATGACGGTACGCGAAAACTTGTCACTCGGACTTCGTCTCAAAAAAACACCGCGTTCAGAAATCGATCGCCGCATCGCCTGGGCCGGTGGCATGCTTGGGCTGGACACACTCCTCGATCGCAAACCGAAGGCGCTCTCCGGCGGACAGCGGCAACGCGTCGCCATGGGACGCGCCATCGTCCGCGAACCTGCCGTGTTCTTGTTCGACGAGCCGCTGTCAAATCTGGACGCAAGTCTGCGCGCGCAGATGCGCATGGAAATCGGCGCGTTGCAACGGCGTCTGGGCACGACCTCCGTCTACGTCACGCACGATCAGGTCGAAGCGATGACACTCGGCCATCGGATCGTCGTCCTTGCCAATCACATCGTGCAACAAGTGGGTGCGCCGATCGAGCTCTATCGCGCGCCCGTGAACCGATTCGTCGCCGGCTTCATCGGCACGCCGGCTATGAACTTTTTCGACGGGAAAATCGTGACAGAGACGAGCGACCGAGTCTTCACGACCAGATCGGTGCGACAGACTCTCTCTGCAGAGCTGCCCGAACGGGTGGCTGACGGCATATCGCTGACACTTGGCGTGCGTCCGGAAGATTTGTTTCGAACTTCAGGTGAGGAGCACGAAGACAACGAAGCGCAGAACCTCATGCACGGCCACGTAGTTCTCGTGGAGCGGCTTGGGAGCTTGAATCACGTGCACGTCGACGTCGGCGGACAACGCATCGTGGCCACCGTTGGAAACGAGCACTTGCCTGGCGTCGGCGAACTCATAACGCTCCGCGCGCTCCCGGAACGAGTGCACCTGTTCGATAAGGCGGGGCTCGCAATCCGCTAACGAAGCAGCCGCAGCATTGCGCTCATGGTCGCACTACGTCGTTGGCGGATCCTTCATGCGAGTCTTGGCAACGCCGCTGAGTATCGCGATGCCCAGCATGATCAAGCAGGCTATCATGATGTACTTCTGCGAAACGCCAGCGATCGACAACCCCCATGCAACGCCGCCAATGACCAGCGCGGAACCCAGCAGATAGATCGGGAATGACATGCGGATGCCCTGTGTCTGAGAAATCTGTTGACGGAGAAAGATATTGGCGTGCAAGAGCCGTGCTCAACCCTTCCCGCCAGGATCAGCCGCACGGCCGGGAAATTCGATTCTTGTAGCAGACTTCTCTGGTCCACATTACTCGTGATCCAGCGCCGCCCGCGTGGTGATCCGCGTCACCCGCCATGCAGGTATTGAACATGCGAAGAACGATACAACCAGGACGACGCCAAACCACTCGACAATGCCTGAAAACTCGGGCAGGTATGTAAGTGGGACGGGGAGCATGATCCGCCCGAATGCCTTGCCGAGCAAAACACTCATGGGGAGCGACAGCGGAATCGCGAGTGCCCAGCCGAGCAGCGCGATCACCAACGCTTCAATCTGAATCATCATGATGATTGCGCCGTGTCGCGCGCCGAGTGCACGCATTAGACCGATTTCGCGGGTTCGTTCAAGCACCGCCATCCCCATTGTGGAGGCAAGCGCAAGACCCCCAACGACAATCATGAGCTGCGACATCGCGCCGAGAAAACTCGCCACCATAAGCAGGTGATCTTCGATGACTCGTCGCTGCTCGATCATCAGCTGGCCGCTTTCCACAACGAAACCGCCGTTCGTGAGCGCGCCGCGGATGCGCTGCATCAGTTCGAGTTGCGATGCGGCTGCGCGCGCGGTCGAGGCAACCACGACTCGGTCGACGCGGCCTTGCAGCGTCATCGCAGCGATCGTGTTCCGCGGCGCATACGCGGTCGGCGATGTCCCCGACGTCACAACGCCCACAAGCTGCCAGAGAGCGATCTTCCCCCCGATATTCAACGCCACGCTATCTCCAACGTGAAGCGACGGTTCATCGTCGAGCAGCCGCTGGTTGACAACAAGCGCGCGCCCGTCACGTTCAAGGAGCCAACGCCCACCAACGATGTCGTGCCTCAACATCCGAGTGCCGGGAGTCGGTGCGCTGATCGAGAATACGTTGCTCGATGTGCTGTACGGGTGCGCTACGCTCGCGCGTGCCGCGCTCCATGCTTCCACGCGCGCGACCCCTGAAACTGCTGCGATAGCGCGTTCAATGGAGTCTGGTGTCGTCGCGCGCGCGAGCCGCACCGAAAGGTCGAACTGCTGCGCGCCAAAGAGCAGCTCCACCGCGCCCCGCACCGACTGCTTGAGGTTCAGCGCGCCGATGTACACCGCGCCGCCGGTGGCGAGTGTGAGCAACGTCAGCATCATGCGCTGCCGCTTGCGGAACGCGTTACGGAGCGAGAGCAGCAATGGTCGTGATACGCCGCTCACTCGGGCCAGTATTCGCGTAACTCCATCAACACGAGCCGACGCACCTCCAACCTCAAGGCCGACATCTCGCAACGCTTCGCCAACGGAAATACGACAGCCGCGCCAAACCGGAATCGTCGCTGCAACAATGGGGAAGACAATGCCGACAACGAGTTGCCACAGATAAACGTTGAGTGGGATTGCAATGCCCGTCGTGCTGAAGTTGATCATCTCCGCCGTGAAGTCCGCGTATGCTCGGCCGATCATCGCGGCAAGGGGAATCGAAATTGCCGACGCCACGATGCCAAGAGCACAGGCGGGTACCAGGTACATGATTGCAAGCTGTTGCGACGTCGCGCCAAGCACCTTCATCACCCCGATCTCACGGACCTGACCGGCGAGCATGGCCGCGACGAGGTTGATGACGAGAATGCCGCTCAACAACAGGGCAATCGCCCCAAAGGCACCCTGCGTAAAGAGCAGTGAGTTGATCTGTGCGGCGTGAATGTGTTGGCCGGGTACCGGCACATCGACATTCATCACGCGGTGCCCATCACGTTCGAGCTGTTGCTTTACGGCGTATGCGACACGACGCACACCGTCACGATCGAGCGTGCGGTCACGCACAACAATCTGCAGCTCGTTGAATGTCGAGGGCGCGCCGAGCATGGCAAGCGTCAATGGCGTTGCAAAAGCGTATATGACATGCTCCATCCAGCCGGGCGCCAGGCCGACATCACGCGCCACTGCGCCCACCGCCACTTTGACAGCCGGGCTCTCGCCGATTTGGAATGTGACGGAATCGCCGACTGTAACGCCGGAAAACTCCACTGACGAATGTTCAATCGCGACCGTACCTGCACGCGGCGGCCACTCGCCCTGTTGAGCGGAAATCTTGCCGATGCTTGCTGTTTTGAAGTCGTCGAGTGCGAACAAGACAAGCGATCGCGGAGTTGGATCAGAAGGTGTGTGTGCCACACCATTCACCGTCCGTCGGGCCTGTACGACGACGATGGTCGGCATTGCACGAATAGTTGCCACTGTCGCTGCGCTGACCGAGTCGACACGCAGCGTCGCCGAAGCGGGGTTGCTGGCCTGATACTCCTCCGCGGTAACGCGACGCATCAGCGACCATGTGTCGAGCACCGCGCCCGCTCCGGTGAGTCCGACAACGATCGCGAGTATGACAAGCGCGGTGCGCGGCAGATGCAGACGGAGATCGCGAAACACCTTGAGCCATCGCGGACCAATCGCGAAGGCACGCGCTGACGTTGGTCGCCCCTCACTGTTCATTGGGCACCACACGTCCGTCAGCCAGTGTCAACAGCCGCGAGGCGTGTTGCATCGCGCGTCGTTCGTGCGTGACCATCACGATCGTCTGCCCCTCCTCCGCGAGCTCACGGAAAATGGCCAGCATCGACGCTGATGTGCGCGAGTCGAGGTTGCCTGTGGGTTCATCGGCCAGAAGTACGGCGGGTGCATTGGCGAGTGCGCGAGCGACAGCAACCCGTTGTTGTTGTCCGCCAGACAGTGTTGATGGCAACTTGTCACCCTGCTCGCGCACACCGAGCCGACCCAGCAGCAACTCCGCGCGTGCGCGTCGCTGGTCGGCCGCGTATGTGCCGCAAAAGTCCATCGGCAACATCACGTTTTCGGCTGCAGTCAGCGTCGGCAGCAGTTGAAAGAATTGAAATACGATGCCGACAGCGCGACCGCGCCACGCCGATAGCTCGCGCTCGGCAAGCGCATGAATCTTTGTTCCGGCGATCACGACCTCGCCACGCGTCGGCCGGTCGATGCCAGCCAGCAGCGCAAGTAGTGTCGACTTGCCGCTCCCCGATTCGCCGACAACGGCGAGAAATTCGCCGCGCGCCGCGGCGACAGATACATCGCGAAGCGCGGTAAACGGTCCGGCGGCGGTGTGGTATTCGTGCGTGACGCCACGCACTTCAATCAGGGGCGTATGGGCTGTTGGATTGGTCATGACCGGAGGTTATGGCAACGCCCTGCGCGCACGCCACGCCATCGGTAGCCGTTCGACGGTCCCGTACGACCGTTGAGCGAATTCCGCCTGTTTCTTCTGATTGTACGACGTCAAAGTTCACAGACGCGTACCGGATGCACCGTGCATCTTTCGGATCAGGAGTCGTTGTCATCAACGGGGACACATGCGACAGTTCAGCCGCAGAATTTCACAACGCATGAAAAGTGTGTTCGTCATGGCAACGCTCGTCTGCGTGCCATCGCTCGGCGCACAACGTAGTGGCGCCGTTGCGGCCTCGCCGACGGTTGCGCCAAAAGAGGGACTACAGTTCGATTTCCTGATCGGTCAGTGGGAGGTCGTCACCAAGCCCTTGGCAAAGACGCTCGGGCAAAGAATTCATGGCGTCCAGAAGTTGCCCGGCGTATGGAAAGCGTGGCGTGCACTTGATGGGTGGGGGATTGAGGACGAATTGCGCCTCACCGATGCATCAGGTAATCCACGGTTGCTTACCCACACGGTTCGGTTTTTCGACAGCAAGGCACGCAAGTGGAATCTTTCGACGATCGACGTCTATCAGGGTATCGTCACGGCATCGTCAGCAGAGCTCAAGGGGAAGGCGATGATCGTGAGTAGTCAGGGAAAAGAGGGTGACGGCGGGGCATACCTGTCGCGCGGCTCGTTCACCAACGTCACGGCGCAAACATTCATGTATCGTCTTGATCGATCGTACGACAACGGTAAGAGCTGGACTGAAGGGTTCACAACCATCGAAGCAAAACGCACCGCCGCAATGGCGCCACGTTGACGCTAGCCGCTGAAAGTGTGCGGTGCCCACGTTGGCGGATGTAGCGCATGCGAATGCACGCCGCACGAACGCCGCGCCAAGGCGTGTTCCACACAGACGCTTCTCGCACGTGGATCTGGCTGCAGCTGCTCATAGGCTGGTTGCCGATGTGGGCGTTGTATTCAACGCTGATCGTTACGGCACATCCCGGCTCCTCGATTCGTATGGCGATCCTTGCCGGCATGCGCGCCATAGCGTGTGCGGCTGCACTTGGCTTTCTGGTGCAGCGTTTGACCCAGCGCCTTCCATGGCCCTACCCGATGCGCGCGTCGTTCATCGCTGTGCACGCGATCGCTGCGCCGGTGTACGCGTTCGCTTGGTTCGGCACCGCATCCCTTGTCGATGGTTCATTGCTGATCCTGCACAACAGCGCGCGCGTTTCGTCTGCAGCACCCGTCATCCCTTTTCTGATACTTGGTGTCTGGCTGTACGTGATGGTCGCGGGAATCACCTATGCGTCGCAGGCAGCGCAGCGCGCCAAAACCGCCGAGTCGCTGGCAGTGACATCACAACTCGCAGCACTTCGCTCGCAGCTCAATCCGCACTTTCTTTTCAATGCGCTGCACACCGTTGTCCAGCTCATCCCGCAGGCGCCAGCACAGGCAACGCACGCTGCTGAACAGCTGGCTGCACTGCTGCGTACAAGTCTTGAGGAGGATCGCGATCTCGTTTCACTGGCCGAAGAATGGGCGTTTGTCGAACGATATCTCGACCTCGAGCGCATTCGATTCGGTGAACGTCTCAACGTGAAGTTGACAATGGACGACAACGCACGTGTTGTACTCGTGCCGAGTTTCGCACTCCAAACGCTGGTGGAAAATTCGGTGCGCCACGGTGCTGCACCGAGAATCGAGCCGACCACGCTCAGCATAAACGCGGCGACGTCGGCACGTATGCTGACTCTCATTGTCAGTGACGATGGCGTCGGCAGCGACATGACGATGCACGCCAATGATGGCACAGGGCTCGCGCGACTCCGTGGCAGACTCGGTGCAATGTTTGGCGATCAGGCTGACTTGACGATCACCTCCAAGCCAGGCGATGGCTTTGTCGCAACTCTCTGCGTTCCGCGTACAGTGCCGGACTCCAACATGTCCAACCCATGAGTGGCACGCGGTTGGTCACGGTGCTCATTGCGGACGACGAACCCATTGCACGCGCGGGACTTCGGGCCATGCTGGCAACAGTTGAATGGGCGACCTGTATCGGTGAGGCGTCGAACGGCCCCGCTGCGCTTGACGCGATCAACAGCCTGCGCCCAGAGCTTGTCTTTCTCGACATCGAGATGCCGGGACTGCTCGGCACAGAAGTCATGCGTCGTGCCGAACATCATCCACATGTCATTTTCACCACCGCGTGGGCGCAGCACGCAGCGGCGGCGTTCGAACTTGGCGCACTCGATTATCTGCTCAAGCCCTTTGGTGCCGAACGACTCGCGCTAACGCTCGATCGCGTGCGCGCGACGATTGGCGAGTCGGACATCACACCGGCACTCGATCGCTATCGAGAGTCGTTGCGAAGCGGACCAATCAGTCGGATATTCGTTCGGTCAGGGCGCACGATCATTCCCATCTCGGTCGATGAAGTATCGTGGTTTGAAGCGGATGGCGACTATGTCGCAGTTCATGTGGGTCGGGTTCGCCATCTGGTGCACGTATCGCTGTCCCGACTTGAAGCGCGCCTCGATGCGTTGCGATTCGTTCGCATTCACCGAACGACCATCGTCAATCTTGAACG
>JAYUWD010000465.1:0-3185 GCA_043753735.1 Gemmatimonadaceae bacterium | reverse complement strand
GTCGCCGCGTGCGTCAGTGGCGCGTTGCAGGCGATGCAAATTATCGAGCGAACGCCGGTGATTCTCATCCGATGGATCTTCCTCGTGCGCAAGAATGACGACGCCCGGTGCAACAAACCGTGCAATATCATCGACGTGTCCGTGTGTATCATCACCAACGCATCCTTCACCGAGCCACACCGTGTTGGTGATGCCGAGATATCGAGCGAAAGCTGTTTCGTAGCCGGAGCGGTCGAGCCCGGGGTTTCGCACCTGTACGTCCGAGAGCAACCACTCTTCCGTCACCAACATGGTACCCAGGCCATCGGTTTCAATCCCTCCGCCCTCGAGGATCATACGCGTGCCCGTATCCGGACGTACAGCCTCGATGCGTGGTAGCGCAGTGACGCGCTCGATTGCCTCCGGAACGTGTACGTCCAGCGCGTAATTGTCATATTTGCTCCACGCGTCAAAGCCCCAGTGCACCAACTCCACGCTGCCGTCTGTCCGGTGCACAGCCGTCGGGCCCGAGTCGCGAAGCCACACTCGATCAGTCGGTTGCAGATGAAGTCGATACTGCGACGAATGCACGGCGTGCATCGCCAGCACGCGAGCGGCATCGTCGCGCACCGTTTCGTCGTGACAAAGAATTTCAACGCGCTCATGCGGCGCAAGCGCGCGCACGATTTCAGCGTACACCCACGGAATCGGACCGATTTTTCCAGGCCAATCCGGTTCGTGATGCGGCCATGAAATCCACGTCGCATCATGACGCGCCCATTCAGCGGGCATGCGTACCCCGCTCACGCGCGACGTGCGCATAGGCGACTCGCTCATGCGCCGCCGAGCCAACGTTGCGTGATCGGGCCGTAGGCATCGACGCGACGGTCGCGAAGAAACGGCCAGTTCCGACGGGTGTCTTCGATCAATTGCAGATCACACTCGGCAACGAGTATCGTCGGCTCCGTGTCCGCCTGCGACAGGTAGCGGCCAAACGGATCGCAGACAAACGATTGTCCGAAAAATTCGATGCCGTCGGTGCCCGCTTCCGCTTCAAAGCCAACGCGATTTGGTGCCGCGACAAAGACGCCGTTCGCGATTGCGTGCGCGCGTTGTGCCGTGCGCCATGCATCAACCTGCGCCTCGCCAAACGTCGCCTTCTCCGATGGGTGCCAGCCGATCGCCGTCGGATAGAATAGAATCTGTGCGCCGAGTAGCGACGTGATGCGCGCGCCTTCGGGATACCACTGATCCCAGCAAATTAGGACACCGATGTCGGCGAATCTGGTGCGCCAGACGCGAAAACCGTTGATCCCCGGGTGCCGGTCGGCGCGCAGATCCGGGCCCACGTCGCCCGGCGCGAAGTAATACTTCTCTTCGAACAAGGGGTCGTGCGGAATGTGCATCTTGCGATACGTGCCGAGTACGGCGCCGTCCGCATCGATAACCGTTGCGGAATTGCGATAAAGTCCCGGTGCCTGCTTCTCGTAGTACGGCACCACAAGCACGACGCCGAGCTCTTTGGCGAGCGCCTGCATCGTGGTGACGGTTTCGCCATCCAGCGGTTCGGCGATGTCGAATCGGTCGGCGCGCAATGACTTGCAAAAGTATGGCGCGTTGAAAAGTTCCTGCAGGCAAATGATCTGCGCGCCACGTTCAGCAGCGAGGCGCACTTGTTCAGCGGCGCGTCGCAAATTGGCCGGGCGATCGGGCGACGCAGTGTCCTGGATCAGCGCAACGGAAACGGAGGTCGAAGGCATGTCGAAAGGTCGTCAGGTTGCCAAGGAGGGGCAATACATTCAGACCATTGCCGCGGCCTTTCACACGCTCTTTTTCGCGCTCTTCCGCAGCTTGGCCGTCGGCGATTCAAGGATCGGTTGCAGATAGGCGACAAGCAGGCGGCGCAGGTCGTCCAACAACGGTTTCTTTTCCGCTGCCACCGCACGGCTGCGCCGCGCCAGCACCGCCTGTCCGACTGATGCACTAACCAGCGCAGCGCGTCGACGGTCACGGGTGGACAGTCTGGGATTGCGCGATGCGAAGAGCACGTCGAGTCGGTCGACAAATGAATCGAAGAGCTGCGCGCGCAAACGCGCTGGTGCGCCGTGCGTATCGTTGAGCGGACCTTCAACCGTAGCGAATACGCGTCGAAAGGCCGGGTTGCGATCGTGAAATTCGGCGAGCGGTTTGATGATGCGGTCGATTAGTCGCTCCAGCGCGAGTCCGCGCGGATCGATCGGAAACGCCTTCTCGTGAATGTGCCGCATTTCATCAGCGTATCGGAGAGCCAGCGCTGCCAACACGGCGTCACGATTCGGGAAGAATTGATAGAGCGACCCTTTCGCCGTGCGCGCCCGCAGCGCGATAGCCTCGGCTGTCGCGGCTTCCAGTCCCGATTCCGCGATGACTGCGGCCGCGGCATCGAGCAGCAACTCGACGCGGGCTTGCCCGCGTAGCTGACGCGGCCGTCGACGGAATGCGTCCCCCGTGTCCACGTCGACGGGCGCCGCTTCGTCGGTACCGGTTACAGCTGTTGAGTCAGGCGTGGTGGACGGCACAGGACGGGGGCGCGAAGAGCGGTTGGCAGGCATGGGCGGCGAAGTTGCGGTCTCGTTGCCGACGAGGCGGGGGGGACAGGCGACTGTCGTGCGCCGATCCGGTCGGCCTTGCGTCGCAGCGGGCATGACTGTACGCGCGCGTTACAACGGGCGCGCGAATTGTCAGCTTCTGACCGGCTTGATGAGTACGGCGACGACGTCCATGACGTTCGTGCCTGTCGGTCCGCTGCGAACGAGTGCCTCTGCTGCGTGTAGTGGGAACCAGGAGCGGCCCGTGGCCAGATCGTGTTCCGGGCGTCGCCCTTCGCGTCGCGCCATCGCCGGCGTGACTGCATCGACGATGGCACCAGCGGCATCGGTTGGCCCATCTCGACCGTCGGTGCCTGCCGCCAGCAACGTGATGCGCCAAGCGACATCGTCGCCTGATGCGGCGGCCTCTTCGAGCGCGAACGAGGCCGAGAGCGCGAGCAGTTGCATGCGCCCTCCGCGCATCGGTTCGTCTGGTGGCGGGCTCGCGAACAATGGATTGCCCGCGATGATGGTGTTCATTGCTTCGACGTCAACCAATCCGTCGCTCGGCCCATCGCTGTCGGTTCCATCATCCCATGCTCGCTCGTACACGGCGCGCAGATTCACGACGGGCTCACC
>JAYUWD010000464.1:0-9686 GCA_043753735.1 Gemmatimonadaceae bacterium | reverse complement strand
AACGCCGGCACCCAACTCCCCGCCTCGCCTCGATCACTTCCGCTCGAACACCACGCGCCCACCAACCACGGTGAATTGAACGTGCGCGTCAGCAATCGTTTCGGGCGCGACCTTGCTCAAGTCCCGATCCAGCACGACGAGATCGGCGAGCATGCCAACGCGGAGTACGCCAAGCTCCTTGTCCTGAAAACCAGCGAACGCCGCGCCACGTGTGTACCCGCGCAGCGCTTCGTCGAGCGTGATCTTCTGTGCTGGCACCCACCCGTTCGGATTCTTGCCGTCGAGCGTGCGACGTGTCACAGCGGCTTGAATTCCCTCGAGCGGTGTGGGTGGTGCAACGAACCAGTCGCTGCCGAACGCCAGCGTCGCTCCGGCATCGAGCAACGAGCGGAACGCATACGTCCCCTTCGCACGCTCGGCGCCGATCAACTTTTCAGCCCACCGTCCGTCATCGATCGCGTGATACGGCTGCATGCTGGCGATCACGCCGAGCTGCGCGAAACGTGGAATATCCGACGGCGCGATATGTTGCGCGTGTTCTATGCGAAAGCGCCGATCGCGCGCCCCATTCTCCTTCTCCACGCGCTCGAAGATGTCGAGCTGCGTGCGTATCGCCCGGTCACCGATCGCGTGCACCATCACCTGGAGCCCCGCGGCATCTGCAGCCTTGGTCCACCGGTAGAGACTTTCCGGCGGCGTGACAAAAAGGCCGCTGTCCTTGGGCGAATCGTTGAACGGGGCAAGCATGGCCGCCGTGTGTGAGCCAAGCGACCCGTCCACAAAGGCCTTCAGACCGCCAATGCGAATCCAGCTGTCACCACGGCCGCGCGCCGCCACCGTGTCGCGCAGTGCCGCCCATCGTGCGAGCGGAACCTGGGCAACGATACGCGTCCGCAGCTTGTTGGCTTCGCGTGCGCGCCGAAAAGGGGCAAGCGCGTCAAAGTCGCCCATGTGATGGACGCTCGTCACGCCGCGAGCTGAAACGTACGTCATCGCTGTATCGAGTGCGCGATCATACTCCGCGTCGCTGCGAGGCGGTTGCACAACATCGATCAGCGACATCGCATTGTCCTTGAAGATTCCGGTCAGCTCACCCTTCGCATCACGGACGATCGCGCCGCCAGCAATGTCTTTCGTGTTGCGATCAACCTTCGCGGCCGCGATGGCGAGTGAGTTGGCGAGGTGCATGTGACCGTCGAGGCGGTTGATCCAGACCGGATTGTCTGGCGTCACCGAATCGATCCACGCGCGCGTCGGCAGCTCATCACCCCAATTGGTATGATCCCAATCGCCGTTCCGGATCCATGTTCCCTTCGGCAACGTCTTTGCAAATGCAGCGATGCGCTGCACGAACTCTTCACGCGTCTTCGCATCGCGTAGCTGCACCGACGACAGCGCGAATCCACCGTCGTTGAAATGCACATGGCTGTCGATGAACCCCGGCGTGACCATCGCGCCATGGGCGTCGATCACCCGGGTCGTCGCAGCTGTACGCTTGTTGATGTCGGCCGTGCTTCCAACGGCGACGATCCGGTCGCCTGCGATGGCAACCGCTTCCGCCCACGGCTGCGCACTATCACCCGTCCACACGCGCCCGTTCACGATGGCCAACGTTGTCGGCGAGGCCTTTTCTTTGACGGTACATGCCAGCGCAAATAGCGCAGCGGCAAACGCACCAACGACGACGGCGCTTTTCGAGATCTGTTTTGTCATGCGCAACGTTGCAGCGCGCGTGGCAGCTGCACCAGCCGAGCCCCTCTCTCCCCTCGCTGCCGCGCACGTTCGCCAATCCGCCCTGCGCCATACGGAGACCGGCGACGGGGACAGCGCGACCGGTCGCGAGCCCTACCCCCCAACCGGGCCAAACCCGGAGCAGCGTCAGCGAACCCACCGCCCCACTATCGTTCGTCCATGCGCATAGACCTCAAGAACATTTCACGTGTCGTCGGCGTCGCCGTGCCGCTCGTGTTCGGACTCGTGGTAGGACGCCTCCTCGCCCCTTGGCTGCCGCAATTCGCCGCCTGGGTGCATACCATGGGCGTGTGGGCACCCTTTGCCTTTGTTGGCGCCTATGTCGCCATCGTCGTGCTCATGTTGCCTGCATTTCTGTTGACCATGGTCGCCGGTGCGGTTTTCGGTGTCGTGGAAGGCGTGGCCCTCGTCATCACGGGCGCGATCATTGGTGGGACGCTCGCCTTTCTGCTCGGCCGATATGTCGCACGAGACTTCGTGGCCAAGCGCGTCGCACAAAACCCCAAGCTTTCCGCCATCGATCGTGTCATCGGCGAAGATGGCCTTCGCCTCGTCTTCCTGCTCCGTCTCTCCCCCGCCGTTCCCTTCGTACTCACCAACTATGCGCTCGGCGTTACACGCGTGAAGTTGCGCGATTTCGTGCTCGGCACTTTCGGACTGGTGCCCATCGTGCTTGTCTACGCCGCGTTTGGGAGTGCCTCGGGCGCGGGACCGCGTCCAGATGGCTCGTCGCCGATTTCCGGAAAGATTCTGATCGCTGGCGTGATCGTCACCATCGTCCTCGCACTGTTCCTCACGCGCATCGCACAACGCGCCTTGAACGAAGCCGAAGCCGCCCAAGCCCGGACCGACGCTTTGTCGGCGCCCACCGCGTGATCGCGTCGTAATGCCAACACCCGTTCAGCTCATCACCATCGCCGCCATCTCTGCACTTGGCGGCGCGGTGAACTCGGTGGCCGGTGGCGGCATGCTGCTCGTCTTTCCAGCATTGGTCGGACTCGGCGTACCACCAATTGTCGCGAATGCGACTGGGACGGTCGCGCTGTGGCCCGGATCCATGGGGAGTCTCTGGGGCTATCGGCACGCCATGCGGGGTGCAGGCCGATGGGCGTGGCAACTCGCAATTCCGAGTCTTGTCGGTGGACTGCTTGGCGCGCTGTTGTTGCTGTCCACACCATCGGAGCGCTTCTCCACCCTCGTACCTTGGCTGGTACTTGGCGCGACTTTGTTGTTTGTCCTGCAGCGACCGGTGTCCGAGTGGTTGCTGCGTCGATCACGCGCGGCACGAGCAATGACGGGTGACGCGAACGCCAAGGCGACCGGCGGTGACATCGTCGCGCAGAATTCGATCCCCCTCCCGTCGCCACCGTGGCACTTCCTGGTGCTGCAGCTCGCGATCGCGATTTACGGCGGCTACTTCGGCGCCGGTGCCGGCATTCTGATGCTGGTTGGACTGGGGCTCATGGGGCTGACGAACATTCACCAGATGAACGGTCTCAAAAACGTCTGCGGCTCCTGCTTCAACGCGGTCGCCGCCATCACCTTCGCGACACAACACGTCGTCGACTGGCCGATCGCCGGGGCAATGGCCGTCGGCTCTCTCATCGGCGGCTACTTCACCTCGGGGCTCGCTCAGCGCATTCCCCAGACGCTCATTCGCGGCGTCATCGGCGCGATCGGTCTCGTGGCGAGCGTGTGGCTCATGTGGCACCGCTGACGCAGGCAGAACCCCCGTCGTAAAGTAATTCAGCTGGGCGAGCGCCAATGTGCCGAATGGCGTCCCGCATTCAATACGATTGCGACCACAGGCGAAATCGAACCCGTTTCGAACGTGATTTGGAAACTCGCTGTACGAACAAGAGGAAGGACGCGGTACGCGCCCTTCCTCTTTGCACGCACATAAAAAGTGGTGAACTCAGACGCGCCGACGGCGGGCAAACACGCCTACCATGCCCAGGCCCACGGCCATGAGTGCGTAGGTCGACGGTTCGGGGACCGTGCTGGTGCCGGTCGTCATGTTGTCGAAATTGTGCGTTTCGGCGGAGCCGCCTTGGGTGCCCCCGTTCACGATAACGTCCATCATCGCGCCAGTGGTGATGAAGCCGAAAAATTGTCCACTGTACGTGTTAGGAATCTCGGTGGCCAGCGTCGCGGAACCGCCAGCGAGCCAGTTCACGGTGAACTCGATTCCCTGGCCAGCACCACCCGGCGTCAAATCCCACTCGCCGCCAAAGCCAGCAGTGCCGCCTACGAACGACCAGGTGGTCTGGGCACCACCGCGCACAACTCGATCGTTCCAAACTCCGCTTCCGAAGGAACCGACGCTCGAAGCCACGGTTGCGCCCACGGTCGAAATGCTGCCCGTGTTGAAGTCATCTACGTAGAACGAACCGAGTGCAGTCTCGAATGCGGTGCGGTTGGTGTACACCGTGAACTGCGCGGAAGCAGTTCCAGCAGAGGCTGCGACGAGAGCGGCCACTGCTGCGAGTGTGCGGGCGATCTTGATCATTTTGGGTCGGATTGATGTTGTAGAGCGCGGACGATGGAGCCGCAGCCCATCTTGATGGCAACGACCGTACCGGAAGAGGTCGGCAACGAATCGCTTATCCATATTTCGACGTAAGTCACTGGTAAAGATTGACTTACATAGTGTCCATGTCGTTGCACACATTGTTGCAACTTTGCTGGATCAGTGATCGATTGGGGACTCGCCGCAACACCGGACTCTGCAGCTGCGCAACACTGTATTGGGGAATCGACCACCCCGAACTGCTTCAATCCACCGGAAGGCGGGCATTGGATCCGGCCCCACGCGCCCCCCGCAAAACCCCATGGTTATGGGGCGTTCGACTGTCTTGATCGCCGCCGTCGACTGGGCGACACGATCGATGGAGCCGCCAGGACACGTCGCTCAAGTCATCACCCACGCGGCGCAGTATTTAACGAGACCGAGCCTCGTTGGTGGACTGGTCACCACGCAAATCGGGGGCGACGTCTCGCGCATCGGACGTTTGCCCATCAGCTTCTCTCGAGTGCAGTCCGTTCTCACCCAGCCGCTCCCGAACATGAAAAGATTCCGCACCGCGTCACCCACGACGTTGGTCGCCTTGGCGCTGGTCGCAGCCCTCGCGCCGCGCGCCCATGCGCAGGCCCCGGCATCCCCCGCGGTCAACGTCACGCTCCCACTCAAGACCGCGCGCACGGCCACGTTCACGACCACGAAAGGGACGTGGATGTCGCTCGATCTCTCGCCCGATGGGCAAACGATCGTTTTCGATCTGCTCGGCCATCTCTACACCATGCCGATCACCGGCGGGAAAGCGACGCGCCTCACCAGCGGCATGGCGTTCGACGCGCAGCCACGTTTCTCCCCCGACGGAAAGAAGCTCGCCTTCGTCTCCGATCGGTCGGGCGGTGAGAACGTGTGGATCATGTCCCTCGACCGGAAGGACACCACGCAGCTGACGAAGGGCAACAACAACATGTACGTCTCGCCCGAATGGACGCCGGACGGACAGTCTGTGATCGCGTCGCGGTCCGGTGGGCTCGGCGGCACGGGCAAGCTGTGGCAGTATCACATCGACGGTGGCAACGGTTTGCCGCTGACAACGACTCCTGCGGTTCCGCCGACGCTCAAGATGGTCGGCGCGGCGTACGGCAAAGACCCGCGTTATCTGTGGTTCGCGGCGCGCAACGGCGATTGGCAATACAACAGCATCGGCGCGCAGTACCAGTTGTATGTGTGGGACAAGGAATCGGGACGCGCATCGCAGATGTCGACGCGCTTTGGCTCGGGCTTCCGCCCCGCGCTGTCGCCCGATGGGAAGTATCTCGTGTATGGCACGCGCTTCGAGACCAAGACGGGTCTTCGCATTCGCGATCTGCAGACGCAGCAGGAAGACTGGCTTGCCTTCCCCGTGCAGCGCGATGACATGGAGTCGCGCGCACCGATGGATGCTTATCCAGGGTACTCGTTCACCCCGGATTCAAAAGCCATTGTCGTCAGCTACGGCGGTGAGATCTGGCGCGTGCCGGTCGACCGGAGTGCGCCGGCCAAGATCCCCTTCGAGGCCGAAGTGAAGCTCGAGATGGGACCCGAAGTGAAATTCGCCTACAAGGTGGACACGACGCCGACATTCAAGGCCCGACAGATCCGCGACATTGCACCGTCGCCCGATGGCAAAACGGTCGCGTACTCGGCACTCGGCCGCATCTACACCATGCCGTTGCCCAATGGCACACCGACGCGCGTTACCAACGGCGACATCGGCGAATTCAATCCTGTCTGGTCGCCCGACGGAAAGTCACTCGCGTACGTGACATGGCACGACGCGCGCGGTGGCGGAATCATGCGCGCGACGCAGGACGCCAAGGGCGCGTGGACATCGCGTGGGCTTGTAGCCGGTGGGCTTTATACCGATCTCGCCTGGTCGTCGACCAATCGCATCGTTGCCCTGCGCGCGGCCGCACGTGAAATGCAGGAAGCCGGTGGCGCGTTCTTTGGACCGGCCGCGGCAGAATTCATTTGGATTCCGGCAAGCGGTGGGCAAGTGGTTGCGATCATGCCGAGTGGTGGGATGGGGTCGCCGCACTTCACGAAGGACACGACGCGCATTTTTGCATACAGTGGCGCCGGGCTGCAATCGTTTCGTTGGGACGGCACTGATCTCAAGACGCACCTGCGCGTGACCGGTCCACTGCCTCCAGGCGCTGGCGGAGCTGACGGAGAAATCCCGGTCGGACTTGATGCGGCACTCGTTGCGCGTGGCGTTGGTCAGTATATCGGTGGACGTGGCGCGCGACCGATCGGCGCTGAAGTCAGCGGCGGATTCGGATTTGGCGCCTTGGGTTTTGGCTCGACGCATCTCGATCCCCAGGGAGAACCAACACCACCGCAGCCACCACCAGCGGGCCTCGTGCTGATGTCGCCGAATGGCGAGCAGGCGCTGGCGATGGTTGGCATGGATTTCTACACCATCACCGTCACGCAGGTTGGCAGCACGCCGCCGACGGTGAACGTGTCGGCACCGGCCGCAGCGCCGGTGCCCGTGAAGAAGTTGAACACGATCGGCGGTGAATTTCCCACGTGGTCCGGCAACGGCAAGCAGTTGATGTGGACGCTGGGCAATGCGATGTGGACGTACGATCTCGATCGCGCGAAAGTCGTCGACGATTCACTGAAAATTGACGGCAAGGCGAAGGCGCTGTTGCGCGCCGACACGACCAAGTCGGTCAAGGACAGCATTGCGCGTTCCGACTCGATCACGAAGGCGGACACCACCAAGAAAACGCCGCCGGGCTACAAGCCGGCTGAAATTCGTGTCGCAGTGAATGCCACGCGTGACCTGCCCAAGGGTGTCGCCGTATTTCGTGGTGGACGTGCGCTCACGATGAAAGGAAAGGAGATCATCGAGAACGCGGACGTCGTAGTGAAGGACAGCCGTATCATTGCTGTCGGCGCGCGTGGCACGGTCACGATTCCTGAAGGCGCGCAAGTGTTCGATATTACCGGCAAAACGATCATGCCCGGCTTTGTCGACACGCACTATCACCCGCAGTGGCTCACGCCGCAGATCCACAACACGCAAACGTGGCAATACCTCGCCACGCTGGCGTACGGCACCACCACCACGCGCGATCCGCAAACGGCAACCACCGACTTCCTGTCGTATTCCGATCACGTCGAGATGGGTGACATGATCGGTCCGCGCATCTACACGACTGGCCCCGGCGTGTTTTCGTCGGAGCCGGTGCGCGATCTCGCACATGCGCGCGAAATCCTGCAGCGCTACGCGACCTACTACGACACGAAGACACTCAAGATGTACATGAGTGGCAATCGTCAGCAGCGGCAGTGGATCATCATGGCGGCCAAAGAGCTGGGCATCATGCCGACAACCGAAGGTGGTCTCGACATGAAACTCAACATCACACACGGCATCGATGGCTATCCTGGCATCGAACACACCCTGCCGATCACGCCCAAGTACAACGACGTCTTCCAGTGGTACAAGGAGACGGGTGTCACAAATTCACCGACGCTTATCGTTGAATACGGCGGTCCATTTGGCGAAGGATGGTTCTACCAGACGGAGAATCTGATGGACGATGCCAAGCTTCGTCGTTTCACGCATCCCGTCGACTTCGACTCGAAGGTGCGCCGTCGTGGCGCCGGGAACGCCCCCGGCCCTGCCGGTTTCGCCGTCAAAGAAGAATATGCGATGTGGCAACATGCAGCCGACGTGAAGAACACGGTCGAAGCGGGTGGCAAGATCGGCGTGGGCAGTCACGGCCAGTTGCAGGGACTCGGCATGCACTGGGAGATTTGGCTGCTGCAGTCGGGCGGACTCTCGCAGTACGACGTGTTGCGCGCCGCGACGATCGTTGGCGCAGAAGCAATTGGCCTTGGTACCGAAATCGGATCGCTCGAAGCGGGCAAGTTTGCCGACATCATCGTGCTGGACAAGAATCCGCTGGAGAACATCCGCAACACGAACACCGTCAGCATGGTGATGGTGAACGGCCGTTTGTACGATGCGAACACGCTCGACGAGGTGTATCCGCGCAAGCGTCCGCTCACTCGTCAGCCGTGGGCCTACACCGTACCGGTCGCGGGTGCTGGAATTCGCGGGCAGTAATGTAAAAATGAACAGCGGCCGTGAGTCGTGCGTGCAGACGCGCACGACTCGTGGCCGCTTTGTAGCGCCGCTACAACGATGCGTTTACGGCAGGGCCGAACAACTCCGCCCACGAAATCTCGAGCTCCGGTTCGCGCGCATCGATCGTCCACGCAAACGACTCGCGACAGCTCTCCGGAAACTCCGACGCGCTGGTCCACCGCTCGAGCAGGCGGGCATCCTCGTCGATGATCCACATCTCGCGCACACCATGCGCCAGATACGCAGGGCGCTTGCGGTGACGATCGCGCTTGCGCGTGGAAGGACTCAACACCTCGATCACGAGCACCGGGACGGGCATCTCTCGCCATGATATCCGGGCATACTCGTCCACCGGATACAGCACGACATCGGGCCAGAGCCAAGTACTCTCGCTAATGCTGACTGCACCCGGCGCGCGCACGCTCCTGCCGGTGCGGGCGCGACACCAAAGCCCGAGTATCAAGGTCAGGCGGACCGCGACGCCTTGGTGGACGGTCGTCGGCTGCGGCGTCACCAGCAGCTCGCCGTGCAACACTTCGTAGCGGTTGCCGTCGTCGGGCAACTGCTCGAGGTCGGCAGCCGTCCACACACTTCGTTCGGGGAACGATCGGAGACGCGGCATGGCCATATGGTCAGCTCGGCGACGGGGTTTGCGCAAGTCGCGAACATACGCCGAGGATGGCGCGTGCTCGTTTGCTAGCATCACCGCGCCGCGAGCGTTTCAGGCGCGAAATGGACGCCGTGATTCCGTGGTCGACGCTCCGTGCGCTGGTCGAGCCGTACGACACCAAGGCGGGCCGCGGCCGTCGGCCGATCCCGGTGGAGACGATGCCGCGCATGTACTTCCTGCAGCAGTGGTTCGTTCTGTCGGATTCGCAGGCCGAAAACATGCTGCACCGAATTGACGAGGTTTCCATAAAAACAGGTCTTGCCTTCGACCTGTGGCGTGCCGATCGTCGTGGGAACGTGAATTTCAAATGGCGTTCCCGCGATCCGAATAACAGATCGGAACACGGACCATCGCTCACTGCGTAGAACATCGCCGTACCGAGCTTGGCACCAGCTTTCGAAAACCCATAGATGATCCTGAACCACCGCTTGCTCAGGAACTCTGTTGCGCGACGCGGCGCCCATCGTAGGCGCCATGCGTCCGGAGCAGCATATCGGCGGCGATCCGGATACGATCACGCAACGTGGTCGGCGTCGCGTGGCACGAGCGATCGCGGAGTGAGTCCGAGTCCGGCTACGCAGCCTACTGCGAATGCGTCACCTGCG
>JAYUWD010000463.1:0-3191 GCA_043753735.1 Gemmatimonadaceae bacterium | reverse complement strand
ACGTGAGCACCATGACGACAAACCACGCCTGTTTGCTCGAAAGTCCCGAACGCGGCGTGTCCTCGGTTGATTCAACGGACAGCGACGGAGCTGAGCGGTCGGTCATGCAGGAGTCAACGTAGGAATGGAAAGGTGCGCAGTGCGATTTGCCAAAGTGAAAGGTGGCAGCGTGTACACACGTTTGCAGCTTCACCTACAGCCATAGACACAGCGGCAAATTCAGAACGACTGTCGCGTGGCTATCGCCGTCGCCGAACGCGAGATTGTGTCATGGTATTTGTCGACATCGTTACAGCCGGCACATCGGGTACGTCCCTTGCGCCCGTTGGTGCCGGCCCCGACGAGGGAATGCTGGCGTGGACAATCATTCGTTCCACTGATCCAGACGCGGATCCGTCGCACGACGACACGCATGCTGCGACACTCGTGGAAAGTGGCGCGCTCCACAGCGCGGAAGCGGCGCTGGCGATGACAATGCCAGCAGTGCGACGCGCCGCATTCGTCGCCGGGCGTGTCGCGCTGCGCGCAGCAATCCATGCCATTGCACCCGGCCGCGATGATGTGCCTCTACTCCTCGCGCGACCACTGCTCCGCACCACCCGCGGTGCGCCGACCCTTCCCGCCGGCGTACTCGGCTCCATCAGTCACAAGCGCACGCACGCGTTGGCGATCGCGCTCGTCGGCCACAGCGGGCACGTCGGCGTTGATCTCGAAGAACGTCCGAATGCGTCTGACGCGCTGCGTCCCTCCATCGCGCCGCGCATTCTCACAGCGCGTGAACAGGACGCACTCGCCTCACTCGACCCACTCGCGCATCGTGATGCCACGCTCCTTCGCTTTGCATTGAAGGAGGCCGTCTACAAAGCCATCGATCCGATCGTCGAGCGGTATGTGCGCTTCACCGAAGTCGAAGTCGATGTGCACGACGACGGCCGGGCTGATGTGCGGCTGTTGTTGCCTGAGTTTACGCAACAACTCTGGCATGTCGCCGCACGCTGGCATCGTGACGAGCGGTGGATAGTGGCAACGGCACGTTCGCGAGAGTAGCAACGAGCGTTCCAGCGCGCGTGGCCAGTACGTTGTTCAGCCAAGGCGTCGAGCCTCATGCAAGGCTATCCCGCCGCCGAGATGGCGCGTAACGCGCTCGACACGAAATCCCTCCCGTTCGAGCAATGCGCTGAAGGATTGCCAGCTCATGAACTGATCGATGCTGCGCGCGATATATCCGTACACGATCGGATCGCGGTGCCACCACCACCCGATGGCGTTGCCCGCCACCGACAGGTACGCGAGCAACAGTATGCGCCACGGCGTGAATTCCGGTCGATAGAAATCGAGTGTGACAAGCGTCCCGCCCGGGCGGAGCACACGGGCCATCTCGCGCACCGATTGTGTGGGATCAGGCACATTGCGCACACCGTAGCCGGCTGTCACCAAGTCCATTGATGCGGTCGGAATGACCATCGCACTCATGTCACCAACCATGGTCGTCACACGAACGGCGACATCGTGGTCGCGTGTGGGCTCGGCCAGCCGCGCGTTGGCGGCATCGATCATTCGCGGTGACGCATCGAGTGCGGTCACGTGCACTGATGGAAAGGCGCGCGCGATCGCGACCGCGATATCACCGGTCCCGCTCGCGAGATCGAGCGCGTGGAGAGAGCCGGTCGCGCGATTGGTGATCGCTTCGATCGCTTCGCGCTTCCAGGACGAATCCATCCCGAACGAAAATAGCCGCGTGAACGCGTCGTATCTCGGCGCGATGATGTCGAACATCGGCGTCACGAACGCCTGCTTTCGCGCCGGATCGCTCAGGTGCGCGTTCAGGTCGAGATCGCCGAGCTTTCCCTGCGGCGCTACCATCGTTGGTCGCTCAGGGTGATCTTTCGTCATGCCTCGCTGCGACCTCTCGTTTGACCCGTCTGTTGCCGACTCGATGCGTTCATCTGTTTCGGATGAGCGTGAATCGCGGAATGTGGCCTTCCGGCGAGCGCGCCGAGGTTCCGTGAGCATTGGCCAGCTGCTTGCCGTCGTGCTTGCAGTTGGTACAACAGCCGCGTTCGCCAAACGTAGCTACGACCACGCCCAGGCAGATCGCTCTGCCAATGTAGCCGTCAGTACACGAGCCCCAATTGCAGGCGACACTGCCCCGCAGACGGCACCGACCGCCGGCCAAGCCATCGGTACCTTCAAGGTGCGCGATCTCAAAGGCCACGTCGTTCCGCTCGTTACAAAAGGCGAGCCGGCCATCGTGATGGTCAGCTCTGTCTCGTGCGGTTGGTGCAAGCGAGCGCTCAAGGATCTGGGTGAAATGTCGGCCGGTCGTCCGCTGCCGCGCCTCAAATTGCTCACACTCGAAGGGGCGCCCGAAGGCGTCCCAATGCTGGCCAAGGAACTTATCTCGGGTGCCCAGCTGATTGGTCCCGCCGGAAGCTCCGACCAGGTGCTGCTGACCTTTCGCTATCCTGGTACTCCTACGTTCGTCGCCATCGATCGAAACGGCCGCGTCGTCAAAACAATGCCGGGTTACCCGATTCGCGCCGAGATGGTGCATTGGTTCGCGGTCATGGTCGGTGACGCGGAAACGCCTTGACGGTATCGCGCTAACGCCTGTTGAGACGCCGCTATTCTGAAAGAGAGGCGAGACGGTTCAATCGACGCTTGTCGAGAAGCACGAGGACCGCGCACAGCGTGATTGCGGCCGCCGAAATTGCGCACCACGGGCAGAAGCTTTTCAGCACGATGAACTCACCGTACTTGAGCCGAAGCGTGAACAACACCGCTGGCCAGACGAGCAGTTGCATCAATGTATTGGGCCACCGTTCGTCTTCGAACTTGGGCGACATCCCCACCATTGCCGCGATGAACAGCAGCGTGTAGCCAACCGTGCCGATCAAGGCGACATCGACACCTAGAAACCAGCCGTAGCGACTGCCCTGCACGAATTCGCAGCCGTGATTTGCGGTACACGCGAGCGACCCGGTCAAGCCGAGCTTCCAGAGGTGGAGATAGAGCGCGACGATGCCCGAGATCAGGCTCGCCAACGCGATGCCCATGCGTTGCGTCACAGTGGGGATTGAGCGGGTGGGGACGGAGTTGATGATATCGAATATGTCTTAACGGTCGGCGAAATGGATGCCTCACGGCAACCCTTGCGACCGCCACTCCCGCCCATACCTTCGCCACCATGG